>MFRJ01000089.1:0-147 GCA_001784535.1 Candidatus Melainabacteria bacterium GWA2_34_9 | reverse complement strand
CAAGTCTTATTAAGCCTAGTTCTATAGCAATATTGGCTTCGTCAAGTACGATAAGATCAAATTCTCCTGACATCGCAGCTTGTTTTGCGGCTTTCCATCCATAATCTACAGCGTTTTTATCTTCTTCTGATATAGTATTTTTATAAA
>MFRJ01000088.1:11242-19124 GCA_001784535.1 Candidatus Melainabacteria bacterium GWA2_34_9 | reverse complement strand
TAGAATACCAAATGCGTGCAATTTTCCTATAATTATTAAAATTAAATAAACCCAGAAGAACCAAATTACATCAGAAATTGTTTTACGAAAGAAATAAGGCTGAATTTCATAAAATTCAGGCTCGGATAAAAGTGAAAAATTCGGTATCAATCTTGGAACTTTTGCAAAATACTCTGCAAGATTTTCATCATGATATCTTTCAAGTGTTTTTTCTTCATCAAGAATTGTTGGTAAATAATTAAACAAGAACATAAAAATTATTAATAATAAACCTACAATACTTCCCGTGGCTAGCCCTATACCGACTACGCCAAGAAAACTGAAGAAATAAAGTGGATTTCTGACTATTGAATAAGGTCCTTGCGTTACAAGAGTGAAAGTTTTATTTCCGCAAAGATAAAGAGCTGCCCACAATCTGCCTAAAACACAAATAGTAACCAGTATAAGTCCTAAAGACTGTGAAATTAAGCTTAGCCAGCCGGCATAGGATTTATCAGCCCAGATGTTTTCTGATAATAAAAATAGAAGTATTAAAGAAACTCCGAAAATCTTTGAAATGAGAATTCTATATCTTGCAAACCACTCTAAAACAGGTTTTGAACACATTTTACGATCCCTTCCATATAAAAATTTAAAAAATCACATACCCGATAACTTAGTTTAATTTAAAAAAAACTGAATAGGCAAGAAATATAATTATTTTTTACGATATATAAATTTTGAAAAGATTGGCAATTTAAAACAAGCGTTGTTGTGTAGTATAATTAATGATGGATGGAATTTAAAGGATGAGAGAGGCAGAAAAATGATTATTGGTATTCCAAAGGAAATTAAAGCACAGGAAGAAAGAGTCGCTATTACACCCGCAGGAGTGGAAACACTCAAAAAAGCAGGGCACAGCATTTTAATAGAAAAGAATGCAGGACTTGGAAGTGGTTTTACTAATGAGGATTTTATAAAAGCAGGAGCAGAAATTCTTGAAACACCTCAGGAAGTGTTTGAAAAGGCAGATATGATTCTGAAGGTAAAAGAACCGCTTGCTGAAGAATATGAGTTTTTAAGAGAAGGACAGATTTTATTTACTTATCTCCACCTTGCAGCAGAACCAAAGCTTGTAAATGCATTACTTGAAAGAAAAGTAACAGGTATTGCTTATGAAACCGTTCAGCTGGATGATAATTCACTTCCGCTTTTGACACCTATGAGCGAAGTTGCAGGACGTATGTCTGTTCAGATAGCTTCAAGGCTTCTTGAAAAATATTATGGAGGCATGGGAATCCTTATGGGCGGAGTTCCAGGAACAGCCCCTGCTAAAGTTGTAATTATTGGAGGTGGAATTGTAGGAGCAAACGCAGCAAAAATGGCAATGGGATTGAGAGCAAGTGTTACTTTGCTTGATGTAAATCTTGATAGAATGCGCTATTTAAACGATATTTATGCGGAAAGCCTTACAACTATTTATTCTAATTCTTATACAATAAGAGAAAATGTTAAAAAAGCAGATGTGGTAATCGGGGCAGTACTTATCCCCGGAGCAAAAGCGCCAAAACTTGTTACAGAAGATATGGTGCAACAAATGAAGCCTGGTTCAGTAATACTTGATGTTGCAATAGATCAGGGCGGTTGTATAGAAACTATAGACAGAGTTACAACCCACGAAAACCCTACATTTGTTAAACATGGAGTAGTTCATTATTCAGTAGCCAACATGCCGGGTGCTGTGCCAAGAACATCTACTATGGCGCTAACGAATGCGACTTTGCCTTACGCGATTAAGCTGGCAAACAAGGGAATGGACGCTGTGAAGGAAAACAAAGCTCTTGCTAAAGGCGTGAATACTTTTAAAGGCTGTTTAACTTACGAAGGTGTAGCAACTTCTTTGAATTTGGCTTATAAACCATTGGAAGAACTTTTATAAACAGTTTACAGCTTTTTCTGTAGCTATAATATCTACAGGAACATCAAGCTCATCAGAAGGCAAGTTTTCAATAAAAAGTTCTTCAGGAAGAAGGACAATCTTTACGCAGGAATCTTTCAGCAAAGGAAGAAACCTGTCGTAATAGCCCGCGCCATAACCTAGTCGATGACCTTTTTTGTCTGCCATTAAAGCAGGCACAAAAATCAAGTCTATTTTTTCAAGATTATTTTCTTTTGGAGTTACCGGCTCCGGAACTTTATAACAGTTTTCTATGAGTTTATCACTGTATTTATAAGGATGAATAAACATTTCTTTGGTGGAAATATCAATGGAAGGCAAAAACCAGTTTTTTGAAGCATCCTTATAAAGTTCTGTAAGATTAATTTCACTATTAAAAGGGTAAAATCCGAGTATATTCTTTGAGTTTTTATAAAAATCCCGATTTTTTATGTTTTCGCAAATTAAAAAACTGATTTTTTTAATATCAAGTTTAGCTCTTAATTTTTTTGCGAAATTCCTATATTCTTTTTTTGTCTGAAAATTCAAGGTAGAGGTCATTTAATAAATCCTAAAAGTATAATTACTTTAATTTTACACAAAATACAGGTTTAAGTCCCTTAATATCGTTTTTCAAATTTAAAATTAAACTTTAAATTTTGTAATAAAACAGCCTAAAAATTTTGGATTTTCAGAAAGATGTTTTATAATATAAAATATGGTTGGATTTAAAATTATATTTTTGTGTCTACAAAAAGGAGTATAAAGCATATATGGACAGGAAAACATTCTGTAATAAATTAAGAAAAGCAAGAATTGAAGCCGGGTTTAAACAGGAACATGTTGCAAAGTATCTAAATTTGCCTATTTCTGCGATTTCCGTGATGGAATCAGGTACCAGAAAAGTTGATGTATTTGAACTTAAGAAACTTGCGGATTTTTATAATAAACCTATAGAATGGTTTTTCCATGAACATAACAATATTCAGCGAAGAAGATGGTATGACTTGGATCCTGTGCTGTCTGAGGCTGTAGACCTTATGAGACAAGCTCCTATGAAACTTCAAAAAAGTGCAGCGTACGCCATAATAGGATTTTTGAAGCAAGGCGGATTTGTTGATCCTAATAAACAATTTTAAAAATTATATAAAAAAAGATGAGGGCTGTTTAACAGCCCTCATCTTTTTTATTAGAAAGAATCCATAATTGTATCCAGCATTTCTTTTTTTGTACTAATAACTCTGGCAACAGCTTTTACTTGGTTTTTGCTTGTGATGCAGGTAAGAGCAAGATTTAGTTCATCGCTTTGTCCTGCATTATATTTATCAAGCTCGTTTAATATCTTTGCCTGCGCGCTTATTATAGCTGTGTCTTCTGTTTCAAACGAATTTAAAGACCCATTTGCCGTATAATTAGATTTTTTTTCAGAAGAAAAATAAGAATTTATGTTGCTTGAGCTTTGTATTCCCTGAATCATAATTACTTCCCTGTATTTTATTACCTTTATATTAGTATTCCTTTATAGAGAAAAAATTAAACATAAAATTAAGATATTTTAAGATGTAAGTATTTTAAAGCGGATTTGTGGATAGATGCCCGTTGTGAAGGTTTATAGAATTTCAACCTGCGTATAAAAATCATGCGAGTATTGTTTGAGCCCGCTTTTGCGGGCGAGTTTACGAGCTCAAACAACTAAATGCTTGAATCATAAGCAGGTTAGAAATTCCTTAAACCGAAACATTAGAGCTAAGTTTCTTTTGCTTCATTTTCTTTGCGATCAAAGAAAATGAAGGCAGGTAAAGGGATGCAGTCCCTTTCATAAATAAAATACCTTTGTAATAAAAAACAGACTAACAAAAAGTCAGCCTGTTTCTTTAAAATTTGAAAAATGTCGGAGATGGGACTTGAACCCACACAGATTGCTCCACACGCACCTCAAGCGTGCGCGTCTACCGTTCCGCCACTCCGACTTACGAGGTTCTGATTAAGTATCTGATAAATACATCAAAAAATCAATATTGGTTTATAAAGTTGTATGAAGATTTCATTTTAATTAACTTGAGATTGAGGATTTTATTCAACGCACGCCCAAACTCAGGGCAAGCCCCCTCAAACAATGGGCTAAAGATTTTTATACCCGTTCGTCAAAAACTACGAAACACGTCACGCGAGTCAAGGGAGATACCCTTGATATCTTCCGTTCGCTTCTAAAACTTCAAAAGGTTTTTGATACTGGTATAATTAAAAAAAAGTTAAATATATGAGAATAAAATGAAGAAAAGAATTTCAATATTAGGCTCTACGGGTTCAATAGGAAAACAGGCTCTGGAAGTGGTTGACTGTTTGCAAGAAAAATTTGAGATAGTCGGACTTGCAGCAGGCTCTAACCTTGAAGAATTTAAAAAACAAATAATAAAATATAATCCTGAATTTATTTCTGTAAAAACGCAGGAACTTGCGCAGGAACTGAAAAAAGATATAAAAAACAAAGAAATTTTGTGGGGAAATGACGGATTAGTTGAAATAGCAAAAAATACTCAGAATGATATTGTTTTGAGTGCTGTTACGGGATTAAACGGACTTTTTCCTGTACTTGCCGCTATTGATAACGGAATTGATGTAGCCCTTGCCAATAAAGAAACACTTGTAGCTGCCGGAAATATCGTAATGAAAAAGGCAAAAGAAAAAAATGTTAAAATTTTACCTGTGGACAGCGAACATTCAGCTATTTTTCAATGTCTTGCATCGAGAGAGTTCTCAAATGCAAAAAAATTAATAATCACGGGTTCCGGCGGACCTTTCAGGAACAAATCACTGGAAGAAATCAAAAACGCCACTTTAGAAGAAACTCTGGCGCATCCCAACTGGTCTATGGGCGATAAAATAACTGTTGATTCCGCAACTTTAATGAATAAGGGACTTGAAGTCATCGAAGCTCACTGGCTTTTTGGAGTTGATTACAAAAATATTGAAGTCGTGATTCATCCTCAAAGTATTGTCCACAGTGCCGTAGAATTTCTTGACGGAAGTGTAATTGCACAGATGGGACTTCCGAGTATGCATATTCCTATTCAGTATGCGCTTACTTATCCAAAAACTTTTGAAGGCATAAAGACAGGAACAATGGATTTTGCGCAAATAGGCAGGCTGGAATTTGAAAAACCTGATCTGGAAAAATTCCCCTGCCTGAATCTGGCTTATGAAGCAGGAATAAAAGGTGGAACCTATCCGACTGTCTTAAATGCTTCGAACGAAGAAGCTGTTTATGCCTTTTTAAGAGGCGAAATTAAACTTACAGAAATTTACAGCATTGTTTATAAAGCTTTAGAACAACATAACTGTATACAAAATCCAGAGTTGGACGATATAATTGAAGCAGATAAAGAAGCAAGAATTTTTGCTCAAAAATTAATATAAAAAGGAGATCCATATGGAACTTAAAGGACCGAGTGAAGCAGAAGTCAAAAAATTTATAAAATTTGAAGCAAGAATGGAATTTATTACCGTAGCGGGGCATCATTTCAGAGGAACTCTTCTCTGGGCTGATAATTCAGCTTTTCATATAAAACTTGACGAAAGCGAAAAAACAATAACTATTCTAAAAACTGCTATTGTTTATTATGCAGCTATTTAAAAAATATTCCTTATTTTAAAAACAAAGGGCGAGCGAGTCGCTGAAGGCGACGGAAAGCGGATTGTCGGCAGAGGCTGCAGGGGCGGCTATGCCGACACGAAATGCCGTTTATTGCCGTCAACCAAGCAGCGAGCCAAAAACAAAACTCTAGCCCCTTCCCTTGAGGGAAGGGGTTGGGAATGGGTGATATAAAAATAATTTTTTGACATTTGTTTAAAAATAAATAAAATCGGCGATTAAAAATAAAATATTTTCCCTCATAATTCATTAGTTAAATCAATTAAAGGGGAAATATATGTTAGAAAAAATTATCCTTATAAGAAATATTTTTTATAAATGTTTTTTAATAAGCTTTGTTTATTTTATTTTTGTAAGCCTGTTCTATATGTTCAACAAAGAATGGGCGGCAAATTTAAGTGTACATCTTTATAACTTAAATAAGGAAAATTTTTACCTGTTTATAATTTATTTTATAGGCTGGATGAAAATGTTTACTTTTTATGTTTTTCTGGTGCCTGCTTTAGCTCTTCATTGGACTGCAAATGTGCTTAAAAAAGAACAAAAATAAGGTTTAATATTTATAATGGATGATGTTTTTGAATGGAAAGATGATTTTGTAACCGGAAATCAACAAATTGATAATGAACATAAACAGCTGTTTCAACAAGTTAATGAACTTTATGACATGTTTTCGGATACAAAAAAATATCATAAACAAATATCTGAAAAAGTAATAAATTTAAAAACTGTTCTTATTAAACATCTTTATGAAGAAAATGAACTTTTTGAAAAATATAATATTTCAGAAAAAGAAGCACATCTAAAAGCACATGACGAGATTATAAAAACCATCAATGACCTTGAAAATTATAACTTATCCTCTTTAATAGTCGCATTATTGTTATGCGACGTGATTATAAATTATTTTTTAGAACATTTTCCAAAATATGACAAAAAATATATTCCTGAATTAAACGAAAAAATGTCTATTAAACATTAAAACTCGTTAAAATTCTTTTATAAAACTGACAACATTACATGCCGGGCTTGTCATATCAGGAAAAATCATTATAGGAACTTTTTTTTCAGTTGCATATTCAGCAGGTTTCCAATAATCTTTTACCAGAACTTCAAAGCTTCCGTATTGTCTAAAATCATGCTGAGAAAGCACTTCTGTCATTTTTTTGCCGGTCTGCTGGAAATCACGGACTCCTATATAAAGTTTTCCATTCTGATTAATTGAACAAACGTGATTTATGGCAAAATTTAAAACATCTTCATAATATTCCTGATATGCCAGAGAAAGTGTGATATCAACCCAAAAGTTAACATTATCTTTTGTCATAATTGATAAAAAGCTTTCTATAGAGTTTTTAGCCGTGTTATCCAAAACAAAACGCTGAATTTTGTAGTCTTTTAATTTATTTATAAATTTATTTCCAAAATCAAATTTAAAATCATTTTCTGTTTTAACCAGTGAGGTTTTAAACTTGGGATAAAGTGCTTCGCAGTCAAGTTCATATATTTTTTTTGCGTCGGAAAGTTCAACAATTCTTAACGAAATCCTATTTTCAGAAATTGCATAATTTTTTAAATTTTCATACTCCCAAATGTTAATTTTTGAACAGCTTCTAAAAGAACAGGCTGTTTTAAAAAGTGCCAGAGCTTCTATATAGTTTTCATCAATTGTGGTTAAAAAGTTTTCAACACCTGCTCCGCCATATTTATTGACTACATAATCAATAAGCTGTTTTCCTGCGTCATAAGCATTCGGGTTAAGAATGAGCCTGTTAATTTTCCAGCGGGTTTTTTGATTTCCGTCCGGCGCAAGACTTATTAATCCCAGTAGTTCTTCGCCTTCTATCGCAACATAGCTCTCCTGCAAAAATTTCAATCTTACAGGCAAAAATCTGTGCAAAACATTAAAAGGGAAATGGACAAAAGTTTCTCCGTTAACCTTGTCAACAGAGATGTCGGGACTAACGTATTCTATCATTTTCCTGACTTTTTCCATGTCAGAGTATCTTAAGGGAATAATTCTTGTCATAACAAAATTATCTCATTATTTTTAATCTCTGACCTGAACAATAAATTCAATTTCAACAGAAGCACCTAACGGAAGCTCATTTACTCCGACAGCGGATCTTACATGCCTGCCGGCTTCCCCGAAAATTTCTACAAGAAAATCAGAAGCTCCGTTTATTACTTTTGGCTGTTCGGTAAAAGTTTTTGCGCTGTTTACATAACCTGTAACTTTAACTATACGTTCAATATTATCAAGAGAAACTACCTGATTTATTGCAGCAAGCCCGTTTAAAACACAGAGTTTGGCG
>MFRJ01000088.1:8065-11223 GCA_001784535.1 Candidatus Melainabacteria bacterium GWA2_34_9 | reverse complement strand
CCGTGTGAAAAACTCCGCCAATTTCGTTTGTATAAAGAAGTTTTCCGTCTTTCATAGGCAACATTCCGGAAGTCATAACAAGATTTTCCATTCTTAAAGCAGGAATATATGCTCCTATAGGTTTTGATACTTCAGGAAGTTCATAACCAAGTTCTCTGATTTTTTCAATAATTCCCATATATAATATCCTCTTTTGGCTTTTTTCAAAGTATATCATATTTGATAAAATCAAAAAAAGATGCTTTTAATTCAGAAAGATTAGTACCTTTAAATTAGCTGTATATTTAAAAATCCTCTATTTAATATCCTCCTCAATTAAATGGACTAAAGCCCTAAAATCTTTCTGTTTAAGGAAAATATCTTCTTTTAAACCAATAGGTTTAGATCCCAAATTAAACCTTTCACAGGATAAATATAAACCCCTGTATTGATGAGAGTACTCATCAAACAAAGTACTATGCATAGTGTAGAACATTCAAATGTATTAAAAGTCGAAATAAATATAGTGGGGGAGTCATTTATGCGTAGTGTTAGTTTACAAGAGAACAAAACCGTTTTAATTGTTGATGACAATTATGATCACGCTTCAGGTATCAGAGAACTCGTAAAAATCGAAAGTGATTTTGAAGTAAAAGGCATTGCTGCAACAGCTGAAATTGCTATTAATCTTATTAAAAAATATAAACCGGATGTTGTTTTAATGGACATCAACATGCCTGATATGGATGGAATTACAGCCATTCAGGAAATCAAAAAACTTGATCTTGATACAAAAGTAATTGCTTTAACCGGTTATGATGATTCAGATCTTATTTATAGAGCAATGAAAGTCGGCGCAAGAGGATACATCTTAAAAACTATGGCTGCTTCACAATTAATTACAGCTATACAAGAAGTAGCTAACGGAAAAATTTATCTTCCTTCATCACTTATTGCAAAATTCTTCGATCATTTCCAGGCTACCATCAAAGAAGAATCAAGACCAAAAATAGACGAAGGCGACAATCTTCTTTCATATCTTACACAAAGAGAAGAAGAAGTACTCGAGCTTCTTACTCAGGGAATTACATACAAAGGCGTTGCAAAACAGTTATTTATCAGTGAAACAACCGTAAAAACACACGTAAATAATATTTTCCAAAAATTGCAAGTAAACGACAGAACACAGGCTGTTCTTTATGCAATCAATCATTCAATCGGCAGCAGAAGAAAAATGAAAGCAGCAGTATAGTTAATAATAATAAATGTCATTCTGAAGGCAGGCGATAAAAGCCTTCAGAATGACATAAAGTTTTTTCGGGTAGGAGAAATGAAAAAAACTTCAAAATACAGTCCTAAAACCTCTATAAGAGATTTATTTGATTATATAGAGCCTGATTCATACACAAGGCAAACTCTTGCCACTATTTTCAGATGTTTTCTGGAAACCATTATAGAAAACAGGTATCCATCGGTAATTCTAGCCAGATTAAAAAACTCACAAGTTTTTCAGGGACTGCTAAACAGACTTAAATATACAGAATCAAAAGTATTTGCATACTCTGACAATATTGAAGGTTTTGATCACATCATTACAGACAATCCTGGTCTTGAAAATGATGAATTTTTGGTAATTGTTGCTGAAAGATTCTCTGCCTGCATCTATTGGAATGAAGCAGATTCAGACGTTTTTGGGCTTTGTGAAGGTTTTTGTTCAATGAATCCTGACGATGTAAAATTAATTACTGAATTTCTTCAGGAAGTTGCTTATGATAAAAATGTTGAAAAAGAGTTGCCAAAGATACTTCAGGACAGAAGAAATAACGAAAAATTCACAACCATCCTAAGAAAACTCGTTACAAATCTTGAAAGCCGTCAAAGAGATTTAATCTGCGCAAATACAGAATTAAAAGATCTTTATCAAAAAACGGTACATTCAGAAAAACTCACGGCTATTGGTTTATTATGCTCAACTATAGCACATGAATTAAGAAATCCTCTTGGAATGATAGGCTTGCATGCAAAAATAATTTCAACGCATTTAAGTCGTTATTCTGAACTTGTTTCAGAATCTCAGATTATGGAACAAGTTCAGAATAACAGTTTGAAAAACAAGGAAATTCTGGAAAGTCTTATGATTTCAGCAAATTCAATAAGCAACGCTTCTGAAAATCTTGAAACACTTTTAACTGAATTAATAGATTATTCAAGACCTATGTCGCTGGAAAAAAGCGAAACAAATCTGGAAAAAACTTTACTTGAAGTTATAAACCTTATTAAACCTTCTTTTGAAACAAATAATATAGATCTTTCTTTTAAAAACCGGCTAAATCATAATTATAAGGTTCTTTTTGACAGCAAAAAAGTTCATCAGGCTGTTTTAAATATTGTTAAAAACGCGCTGGAAGTTTCAAAAGCAGGAGACAAAGTAAAAGTAATTGTTGATTACAACAATGAAGGTGATTCAATTTCAATAAAAATTTCAGACGAAGGACCCGGTATATCACAAGAACACAGAAAAAAAATCTTCACACCATACTTTACGACTAAAAAAGATGGAACAGGTTTAGGACTTGCTCAGGCAAGAAAAATTATGGAAGCTCATGGCGGAAATTTATTAATTAGTTCAACAAGCACTAAGGGGACAACTTTTATATTATCTCTTCCTGCTGAATTAATTTATATAGGCGCTTATTAAAAAACAGGGAGGCAAAAAACTATGGATTTAATAAGTTCAAGCAAAATAGAACTTCTGACTTTAGGTCTTGATGGTCTTTCCGCAAGACATAAAGCTATTTCTTCCAACATAGCTAACGCAGAAACTCCCGGATATAAAAGAGTCGATGTAACTTTTGAAGATCAACTGGAAAAAATTATCAATACAGACCATCAAAAAGAAAATAAAAGATTGCAAAATTCATTAGACACAAATCCTGGTGCTCAATTAAATAATGCGGCAAAAGCTCCTTTGAGTGTAAATTATAATCAAACTTTGATGGAATTTTCAGATTTCAATCCTCAAACAATTGAAAGTGATGAAAATCCTCCAAATGAAACCGGAAACACTGTCAATATTGAAAAAGAAATGAGTTCTTTAACAAAAAACGGAATGACATATAACGCACTTGCAACTTTACAGGCAAAAGAATTCAGGAGTCTTGCCGAACTAATAAGAACTC
>MFRJ01000088.1:4627-8036 GCA_001784535.1 Candidatus Melainabacteria bacterium GWA2_34_9 | reverse complement strand
TCAAGGAGGTAGTAAATGAATTTTAATGCTTTAGATATAAGTTCTTCTGCTTTAACAGCACAAAGAATTAAAATGGATGCCATTGCAAGCAACATTGCAAACGTAAATACAACAAGAAATCCCGACGGAACACCCGGCATCTACAGACGAAAAGAAGCGATTTTTTCTTCCGTATACGGAAACATGGTAAATGGAAAAAACAACAACGACGAATGGAATAATTCTAATGAAACAAATACAAATGCTGATTTAACAGGTTCTGTCAGTGAAAATGCGGGGCCATCTGCACTAAACGGAGTGAAAGTTCTTCAGGTAGCTGATGACTTTAAAACACCTCTTAATAAAATTTACAATCCTTCTCATCCTGATGCAGATAAAAATGGATATGTAAATCTTCCAAACGTAAACGTAGTAAGTGAAATGGTTGATATGATTTCCGCAAGCAGAGCGTATGAAGCGAATGTTACTTCCATAAACGCAACCAAAAGCATGATTTCAGCGGCTATGAAAATTTAATAATTAACATAAGGGGTATTTTAATATGATTGGACCATTATCAGGATTACAAGGAGGGATGCAGGGATTACAAGGGATGCAAGGACTGCAAAACGGCTTAAATAGCAATCTGGGCAGTATTGAATATGATAATATTAACAATCTCGATAATTTTATGGAAGGGGGGGGGATACAATCTCCGAATCCAACTACGCAGCTTAATGATTTGGCAAATAATACTGAAGATATGGAACTTAAAGCTGATCTTCAGGGGCTTATTCAAAAAAATCAAGATTTTGACAGCGATACGACTTTTGGCGATTCAGGAATAACCCCGGGCGAGGTAGCAAATAAGTTTTCTAATGTTCTGGGCAATTATATTGATAATGTTAACGCAAAAAACAAGGATGCAGAAAAAGCTGTTGAAACTTTTGTTTCCGGTGGAAATATAGATATGCATTCTGTTATGATAGCTTCTGAAAAAGCAAATCTTTCTATGCAACTTGCTGTTCAGATGAAAAACAAAATTATTCAAGCTTATCAAGAAGTTTCAAGGATTCAGATTTAACATTAGGTTAACAAAACTTAAAAAAACACCATCAATCACAAATTTTAGTATAATCAAAATAAACAGAGGTTTTTAGGGGAGTCGAAATTGGAAACTCAATTAAGTGTAATAATGAACGACATAAAAAAACTTTGGAACGGTCTGGAGTTCATGCAAAAACTCATTATCATGCTGCTCCTCGTTGCTTCAATTTTTGCAGTTTCTTTTATAGCAATTAAATCAATGGAGCCCGAATGGGGGGTTCTATACAGTGATTTATCAGATACCGATGCAAACGCGGTATTGGAAAATCTTAAAAAATCCGGATATCCTTTCAAATTAAGCGATGACAGAAAAACAATCCTCGTTCCTCTTAAAGCAAAAGAGGAATTGCGTCTTATGATTGCGCAAAATGATGTTATTCAAGACAGTAATCCGGGCTTTGACCTTTTAAACAAAGTGCAGTTCGGAGCAACTGATTTTCAAAACAAATTGACAAGGCAAAAGATTTTTCAGGACGAATTAATCAAAACAATAGAAAAAATAAGGGGCATACAAAAAGCTCGGGTTCAAATTGCTGAACCCGACAGATCTGTTTTTGCCGATAAAGATGAAGTTCCGACAGCTTCTGTTATGCTTATTCTCGAAAGTGGTTCCAGACTGAAACCTGACCAGATTAAAGCAATTAAAAATCTTGTAGCTTATGGTATTCCCAGATTAACCCCTGAAAAAGTTTTTGTTACTGACCAGAGCGGAGTAAATCTGGCAGAAGATTCTGATGGAACAGGCAGCTCAGGAGATGACTACAAAACAACATTTGAAAAAGATACGGTAAAAAAAGTTCAGAAAGTTATTCAAAATATTGTAGGCGTCGGTAATGTTAGTGTTGAAGTCAGTGCAGACATTAATTTTGACAGAACAAAAACTACTATAGAAAAATATCTTCCTGCCGCAGACAGCAACGGAACTCCTATAGGGGTTCTTTCAACAGTAAAAGACGAATCAGAAGTTTATGACAAAGGTCAAAATGCAGGTAGTGCAGATCCAACTGCTGCCCCGACGGATGCAGCTTCTGCCGGAAAAAATTATGAAAAAATCAGAACATCGAAAAATTATAATGTTTCCAAAGAAATAAGCCAGGTTGTCTATGCGCCGGGCAAAGTTCAAAGATTGACCATTGCTGTTGCGCTTAACAAAATTCTTACAACAAAAGAAAAAGACGAAATTAAAAGACTCGTTATTTCAGCCAGTGGAGCTGATGAAACAAGAGGTGATATAATTACAATTACAGGAATGCAGTTTGCAGTAAACCCTGAAGAACAGGGAAATCAAATGCTGAGCCAACTGGATAAAACTAATGCACAGCAAGTTTTGATACAAAGCATAGCTCCTCTGGTTGTAATTCTTGCTTTGGGACTTGGAGCTCTTTTCGTTCTCAGCTCTCTGCTTAAAAAACCTGTATCAGGTGAAATTTATGATTCCGGCAGATACTATGATGACGAAACAAGTGATAGTGACGAACCGGGCATACTCCCAACAGGTGAAGCAATGCCGGTGCTTGGAACAAGTATGGATCCTGTATTAGAAAAAATAAAAACAGATATTAATACAACTATTCTCGCTGATCCGACAGAAGCAGCACGTTTATTACAGTCATTTATCAAGGATTAAAAAGTCATGGCTGATCATCATTTAACAATTAATACTATGACCAATACCCAGAAGGTAGCCACGCTTTTAATTGCTCTTGGTCCGACTACAGCTGCCGAAGTGTTAAAAAATCTGCCTGATGACGAATTAATTGAACATATTACCCTTGATATTGCAAGTCTTAATAAAATTCCGCCGGAAATTGTTGACGAAGTGCTTGAAGAGTTTCATTCTTTGTTTCAAGCAAGCAATTTTCTTAATCGCGGCGGTTTAGATTATGCTAAAAAGCTTCTTGCGGATACTTTTGGAGACCAAAAAGCCGGTCAGCTTTTTGAAAAATTAGCTACTAACCAAACTAATCCTTTTCAATTCTTTAATGATGCAGATGCTTCTCAACTTGCAACTTCTTTTCAAAACGAAAATCCCCAGCTTATCGCGCTAATTCTGGCTTATTTAAAACCTGATAAAGCAGCTTTGGTTTTAAGCAGTCTTCCCGACCATCTTCAATCTATAGTAGCTATAAAAATAGCCGAAATGGACAGAACAAATCCTGAAATCTTAGGTGAAGTAGAAAAAATCATTGAAGGTAAATTTTCATCGGTTGTTTCTCAAGATTTCTCTAAAGCAGGCGGTGTTGAAGCGCTTGCAGACATACTTAACCGTGCAGACAGAAGTTCTGAAAGAAAAATCATGGAAGTTCTAGAAGTTCAGGATCTT
>MFRJ01000088.1:0-4558 GCA_001784535.1 Candidatus Melainabacteria bacterium GWA2_34_9 | reverse complement strand
GTTCAACGCGTATTGCGTGAAATTGAAACAAAAGACCTTGCGCTTGCTCTTAAAGGCGCTAATGAAGACGTTAAAGATAAAATATTCAAAAACATGTCAGAAAGAGCATCAGGTATGCTTAAAGATGATATGGAATACATGGGTCCTGTAAGAGCAAAAGAAGTACAAGAATCTCAAACAAAAGTTGTTGCGGTCATCAGAGCTCTTGAAGCAACCGGAGAAATTACAATATTCAGGGATGATGCGGAGGATGACTTAATTGAGTAAGAGAATAAGAAGTTCTAATGTTCAATTAGGTGAATCACTCATAGTCGGACATCCCTTAAAAATAACTGCCGGTGAAGGTTTTGATGATGATGACAGCGAATTAAGCAGGGAAGAATTATATTTAAAACTTAAAGAAAAAGAATTCAAGCAAAAAATTGAACAACTTCAGATAGATGCACAAAATCAGGCAAACTCTATAATTGAGGCAGCTGAAAATAAAGCTGCTCAAATGATTGAAGAGTCGAGACAGTGGGCTATGACACAAGAACAGGGTCTTGAACAATTAAAAAACAATGCACTGGAAGAAGCTAGACAAGCAGGAACAGAATTAGGCTTTCAAGAAGGATATCAAAAAGCCACGGAAGAAGTTTTTTCAAGAGTTATAAATCTTGAAGCAATTGCTGATTCTTCATTTCAATTAAAAAAAGAAATTATTTTGTCTGCAGAACATGAAATTTTACAGCTTTCAATTGCTATAGCCGAAAAAATATTAAAACAGCAGCTCGAAATCAAGCCTGAAATGATTACTGAAATAATCAGGGCGGCTATAAACGAGCTTAAAGACAAGGAAGAAATAAAAATAATAGTTAATCCTGCTTTAAAAGAGCAGCTGTATAGTTTTTCAGAAGAACTAAAAACTGCAATCAAAGGAATGAAAGTAATAAAAATAGTTGAAGACAAGACAATTCATGCCAATAGCGCAATTATAGAATCGCCTGAATCAAGAATTGATGCACGGATTGAAACACAAATTTCTCAAATCACAGAAGAACTTATGAAAACATACGCAGAAGAACCTGTTTTAATGGAAATAATTGAAATTTCAGAAAAATGATTTAAAGCAGAAAACACACAACCGCTATGGTATAATTTAGTATAAAATTATATTCAAACTTAAAAGGCATTTAATATGAGCGTACCTAAAGACAGATTACACGAACTTATAGAAGAAATCCCCGATAATGAAACTGAAAGTGTAGTTATAATTATTGAAGATTTTTTGAAAAATATAAAAAAAAGCAAATTAAGCCAGCTTTATGAAAATCCTTTAAAAGTTGAAGGAGCCGTTGAAATTCCTTCAAGAGAGGCACGTAATGCCAGATAAAATCTTTATTGATTCAAATATTTTTATTTATACTTTGTTAGAAGGTACTAAAAATAACGAAAAAAGAATAAAATCGATTAATTTTCTTGAAGAAATTTCTGAAAAATCTATAATTATAAGCACTCAAGTTTTAGGTGAAATTTTCAATGTTTTGAGTCGTAGATATAATTTTGAAAAAAAAGAAATTATTTCAAAACTGGAAATTCTTTCCGAAACTGTAAATGTTAAGTCTATAAACTTGGAAACCGTTAAAAAAAGTTGGAATGTTTTTCAAAATGGAAATTATTCATATTATGATAGTCTAATTATAGCTTCTGCAATTGAAAATAAATGCTCAATTCTTTATACAGAAGATATGAATAATGGACACATTATTGAAAATATTAAAATCATAAATCCTTTTTAGATAGACAAATAATTATGATAGACCTTTCTAAATATAAAAATACATTAGAAAAAACCAACTCTTTCAAAGAAATTGGTCAGGTTACGCATATTATAGGTCTTGTAATAGAGGCAGACGGTCCGCCATCTTCTATTGGAGATCTTTGCTATATTTATCCAAAAATGAACGAAAATCCTGTATGGGCTGAAGTAGTTGGATTCAAAGAAGATAAAGTCTTACTTATGCCTCTTGGTGAAATGGAAGGACTAAAACCCGGCTCCACCGTCATAAATTCAGGAGGTTCATTAAAAGTAAAAGTCGGTTCTGAACTGCTGGGAAGAGTTTTAGACGGACTAGGAAACCCTCTTGATGAATTTGGAACATTAAAAACAAATAAATTTAGGTCTTCAAAAGCCCAGAAAATTAATCCTTTGACGAAAATCAAAGTCAGAGATTACCTATCAATGGGAGTAAAAGCTATTGACAGCCTTATTACTATTGGCAAAGGTCAAAGGGTAGGCATAATGGCAGGCAGCGGCGTCGGGAAAAGTACTTTGCTAGGAATGCTTGCCAGAAATTCCAAAGCTGATATGAATGTTATTGCTTTAATCGGTGAGAGGGGCAGAGAAGTAAGCGAATTCATAGAAAATTCTCTTGGGACTGAAGGTTTAAGTAAATCTGTAGTAGTTGTCGCAACTTCTGACCAGCCATCGCTGGTAAAAATAAAAGCTGCTCACGTTGCAACCAGTATTGCCGAATATTTCAGGGACAGCGGACGTGATGTACTGTTTATGCTGGATTCAGTAACACGTATTGCAATGGCGCAAAGAGAAGTAGGTCTTGCAATAGGAGAGCCTCCTGCTACCAGAGGTTATACTCCTTCAGTATTTGCACTTATGCCGAAGCTCCTTGAAAGAAGCGGCAACAGCGACAAAGGGACAATGACAGGTCTTTATACCGTTCTTGTGGAAGGTGATGATTTTAACGAACCTGTTTCAGATACGGTAAGAGGTATTCTTGACGGGCATATTTTGCTTTCAAGACAACTGGCGCAGAAAAATCATTTTCCTGCAATAGACGTTCTGGGAAGCATAAGCAGGGTAATGATAGACGTAACCGAAAAAGAGCAAATGGAAGCAGCAGGAAAAATCAGAGATCTTCTGGCAACTTACGAAAAAAACGTTGATTTGATTAATATAGGCGCTTATATTACAGGAAGCGATCCCAAAATAGACAGGTCTATCAAGTTAAACGAAGAAATTAACAGTTTTCTAAAGCAGTCTATAAAAGAAAAAATCGATTTCACCGAAACCGTAAACAGGCTGATAGAAATTTCCAACAAGCTATAAAACTAAAAGGGGCGATGCTTTAGCATCGCCCCTTTTGTATAAACATTTTTACACTCCAGCTTTAACTTTTGCCTGTTCAAGCTGAATGGTTTCTGTTGTAATATCCGCAACTTCCGCAGGACCAAAATACTGAACAGGACCGGGATATAAATAACAATCTTCCAGCGCCCATTCTTCTCTGTGTGCCTGAAGTTTTTTAAACGGTACGCCGTTTAATTCAACAAGAGCTTTTTTAATTACAGGCTTGAATTTGCCGTGACGTTTTTCCATATTCATCATGGAAGTTAAAGGAATACCGCCTGCAATCCATTGTTCTGCAGGAGCAGTAAGATTTTTAACGGATGAAATATATCCGCTTAAACCAAATTTAACAAGAGCAAAAGCGTTATATCCGAGTGAATAGCAATAATCAGCATCAAAATTGGATGGAGCGGCACATCTTCCTTCATAACCGAAGAAATGAGCCTGTGTTGAGAATTTGCCTTTGTAAGTTCCTGCTTTTTTCATTTGAGCCAATTTTACTTCTACCATCTCGATTAAAAGTTTTTCAGTTTCAATTCTTGAGACCTGAACGTTTCCATGAGGATCTCTATCGAGCAAAAGCTGGATCTGAATGGTAAATGGAAGGGTAGAAAACACTTCGCTATTTGATTCTTCAAGTCTTCCTTTTACAAAAGCTGTCTTTTGATCCCAATCAGTGAGGGTTGAATAAACTTCATCTTCGTCAATATGAGCAAGCGCATCATTTAAGTTAGAAATCAAGGATTTCATTTCAGGCACAAATTCGATTAACCCCTCTGGAATAAGAGCAACACCAAAGTTCATACCATTTTCTGCTCTTTTTGCAATAATATCGCAGGTATAATCAACTATTTCCACGAGAGAAGTTTTCTTTTGCTCAACTTCTTCTGAAACTATAGTAATGTTTGGCTGGGTTTTGAGAGCGCATTCAAGGGCAATATGAGAAGCGCTTCTGCCCATTAATTTAATAAAATGCCAGTATTTTTTAGCGGAATTAGCATCTCTCTGAATGTTTCCAATCAATTCCGAATAAACTTTTGTAGCGGTATCAAACCCGAAAGAGGTTTCGATAGCTTCGTTTTTAAGGTCGCCGTCAATAGTTTTCGGAACGCCTATTACTTGAATACCCGCATTTTTCTGCATAAAAAACTCTGCAAGCATTGCAGCGTTTGTGTTTGAGTCATCTCCACCGATTACCACAACAGCGGAAATATTTAAATTTTTGCAGGTTTCCCATGTTTTCATAAAGTGTTCTTCGGATTCCAGCTTGGTTCTTCCTGATCCGATAATATCAAAACCGCCGGTATTTCTGTATTCGTCAATATAATCAGGAGTAAATTCTATGTATTTACTTTCCATAATTCCTGAAGGACCGCCTAAAAATCCATAAAGTTTATTACTTGAATCAGCTTCTTTTAGAGCATCAAAAAG
>MFRJ01000087.1:19196-27182 GCA_001784535.1 Candidatus Melainabacteria bacterium GWA2_34_9 | reverse complement strand
CTTGAAGATTTTAGTTTTTTAAAATATGAAGATAATAGTTATTCAATTAAATCTTATGTGGATTCACAAAATGGTTTTGGTGCAATGATAAGAAGTGATTTTATATGCAGAATAAAATTTAATGATAAAAATGAAGCTATTTTAGAAAATTTGGAAATAAAATAATAATAAATATAAAAATAAATTTAAAAAATAATTTTTTATTTAAAGTTATGTAATATTTAATAAAATAAAGGGTGTTGCATTTTTAAATATTGCAACACCTTGCATGACCTTTTGCAACACCTTTGTTCCACCTTTGCTGTTTTTTCTGATTTAAAGAAATAATACATGCCTGCCTTGCTTTTTGCTTTTCACACCATGCATTTTGGCGTATAATAAAAACTACCTAGTTTGTAAAGCCTCTTGTATCTTTAAACAGGCTTTAAATTTAGTTTAAAGTACATTTAAATAAATGGAAGTTTTCGCACTTTTTAAGGAAGAAAAATGAACTTTAAGTTATCACCAAGTTTGAGAAAAAAGTCGGCGCTTTACGGATGCCACGGGGCTTTCATATTTCCACTACTTTTCTCATACCCCCTGACTAATTACAAAAATTTAAAAAAAATTGACTTTCAGTAAAAAGATTTTGATGTAAAAATATAAACAGAGGTATTATTTTGAGGAAAAAGAAATGAGTCTAATAGCCCAATCTTTATTGACGATTAATTCAGAAAATTTAACTCATATTTTTGCAGGCTTAAAATCCTTATATAATGTTGCAGAAATTGATGAAAACAGAAAAAATTATATTATTAATAAAGTTCAAAAATACGGTTATCTTCCATATCCTCATATAAAAGCGCTTGAAGAATTAACAGAAGCAGAAACGCTGCTTGCACTTGAAGAAAAATTAAAGCTTAATAATACTTATAAAGATGAAAATTTTAATTTTACTCCTGAAAATATAAGTCCTGTAAGTCGTGCAGGATACAAAGATTCAAGCTGGATTAATAAAGAAGGACATAATGTAAAACTTGTAAATCTTGCAGGGCTGGGAAACGGAAACAAAACAAAAGAACCCGGAAAATTCATTGACTGGCTTAAACAGCTTGTAACTTTACCTGGTGGAAACCTTGAACAAGGGATTTTGGCGACAACAATGTACATAATTCCTTTTCATCCGAGAGAATTCGGATGTGCGTATCTTCCAAAAAGTTCTGAAGTCAGCGAAAATTTGGAAGATTCATTCATAAAAGAAAATTTGGAATGCGGAGCGGGAGTGAAAAACCTGAAAGACGGCTCTGCCGGCTTGGAAGGTTTAAACTCATTCCAGCTTGATGCAAAAAATCAGATAAGACTTTTTCTTGCTTTAACACAGCTTGCAGGGCATCCAACTATGTATGACGTGCTTCCTCAAACAGGAAGGTTTTCCAAAACAGTGCTTGCCGAGCCTTATGTTGCAAGATGGTTTGATATTAAGGATTTAACCAATAAATTAACGGAAGAAGCTGAAAAAATTGCTTTAAAATTAGCTCAAAATGATAATAATACTTTTAAGGAAGAAATAGAAAAAATAGACTTAAATTTGGCTCAAACGCATAATTTTATCTTTATTGAAAGAGCTAAAATTATTTTACAGGAAGAATTATTAGGAATTTATATTCCTCTTACCGATGATTTAAAAGAAATTTTTGAGATTTTTAAGGATAAACTTCTTTTAAAGAAAAAAGAATTTTCAAATCTCATGCTTACAAAAGAAAATCAGGAAAAGATTTTAACAAGAGTAAAAGAAATAATTTGTAAAATACTTGAAAAACCTGTTAATTCCGAATTAACAGAAGATGATATTACACAACATGGCGAAATTATAGGCGAGCTTATAAAAGAAGGACTGTGGCCGGCTCCTGGTGGGGCATGGTGTTCTTCGGGAGTGCCTGCTTTTGACAAAATGAATGAAGGCGGCGGCTATCCTATGTTCAGGCATTTTGACAATCTGGACAAAGATGTAACGCATTTTGCAAACCTTGATTGCCAGACACCTTATTATTTTGTTTATTTTGACAAAAAAGAATACAACCAAAAAGTAATAGATTTTTATGTAAATTTCCTTAAAAAAATCCGCAGCGACTATAATTTTGACGGTTTCAGGGTTGATCATATTGATCATATCGTTGACGAAGTTTCTGAAAAAGACGGTTTTCCCATAAGTTACAGAGCTCCAAGAAAAGTTTTAGGTTTAGCTAATAATGAATTGAAAAAAGAAGTCCCTCATTTTGCAGCGCTTGCTGAATATATGCTCTGGGATAATTTCTTTAAAGAATATCATAGTGATATGGCTTTTGACCTTCTCTGGGGATGTGATATTATTTCACAGTACCAAAAAACTGTTTCACGAGTTGTGGAAGACAACGAACAGCTTGAAGAATATAATAAAACAATTGGCAAAAATAAAGAAAAAATGTCAATTTTGAAGATTTATAATAATCAGGACGGCGAATTTAGAGAAATTAACCAGTATCCGGGTCAGCTTGGAGAAGCAGGAGCGTTGTTTAAATGGTTTAAATTTAAATTTATTCCTGGTGGAGAGCTTTCTTCCAGACCTGTTATGTTTGTAGACGGTGATGAATCTTTTACAAAAACAGGTATAGAGTCTGTAATTGGTGCAGAAGAGTCAATGAAAAGAAATGATAATTATGAATTCTTTGAAAAATTTGACGCCATAAACAGATTTGCATTAAATAATGACGTTTTATTAAACGGTAAAGCTAAAATCGTTGGTAATAATAAAGATACAGGTTTTATAAGTTGGTTAGTTACTTCTGAAAACTCAAAAGAAAATATTTTTGTTGTTGCAAATGAAAAACCTCCGACTGAAGTTACCAGAAATTCTGCCGGTGAAGTTGTAGATGTTGAAAATCAAGCTATTTATAATATTGAAACCCTTGTCCCCAGAGATTTTTCTGTTGTTTCAGAATATGTTTTTGATAGAGAAGAATTAGATTTTTCTGAAAAAACAGAAGTAAATAATTTGTCAGACAATAAACTTTATTTTGAAAAGCTTGAGCCGTCAGCGTTTCATATTTACAAGGTTTTAACTAAAATTTAAAAGTCCTTTAAAGTAAACCAAAAGTCTAACTTAAATATTAACAATTTTGCGAATAAAATTTTGTTTTTATTATGCTATAACACTAGATGTATCCTATGAAATGGAACAATCAATAAAAACAAAGGAGTTAGACGTATGAAAAAATCTCTAGCAGTAATAGGCTTGCTTATGGCATTTTCTCAACCTGTTTTTGCTCAGTGTGGAACTTGTAATCCTTGTAACCCATGTTTAACAGGCGCAGCATGTCCAGTTAGTACATGTAATCCTTGTAATACATGTAATCCTTGTGCCCCAAGAATAAGTGTAGTTCCTATTGTTAAAACTTGCGTACAAACTTGTGCTCCGGTATGTAATCCATGTAATCCATGTGCAACAGGTGCAGCAGTTCCTGTGAGTGTATCAACAATTGCTGTTGATCCTGATTATAATGAATATGCATGTTGTCAAAAACGTGGTTTCTGGAAAAATTTCTTTAGCTTTTAGTTTTTAATTTAAGCTAAAAAAGAAAAAGAGAGGGGTTAGGGTAATCCCTCTCTTTTTTTGTTTAAATACACCGATAGGTGTATTTTTTTGAGAAGTTTATTTACACCCCTGGATTGATGTGAAAGTCTACAGCATGTTGTAACTTTATATAGGTGGGAAATTATATCTTTTAGTAATTATAGGGACGATCGGGTAGGATGGATACAAGCAGTATTGATACAACTATAAGACGTGTTCAGGAAATAGAAAGCCGTTTAAATTCCCTTTTTGGAACAAACGAAGCGGCTAATAATCCTTCTGATAATTCATTTGGAGATATTCTCGATAATAAAATAAATATACAGGAAAAATATTTTAACAATAACAATTTAAATCTTCCAAACACAACAACATTACCTGATCTCCCCGAGATTCCGGGCGCTCCAAAAGGAGAAATATTAAATTTAATTGATAAATATTCCCAAAAATACAACATAGATAAAAATCTCGTAAAAGCAGTAGTACAACAAGAATCAGGGTTTAATTCAAAAGCAGTATCTCAGGCAGGAGCTATGGGTTTAATGCAGTTAATGCCTTCAACGGCAAAAGGACTGGGAGTTAGAAATCCCTTTGATGCCGAACAAAACATAGCCGGAGGAACAAAATATCTTAAAAATCTTATAAATAAATATGATTCGGTAAAATTAGGTTTAGCCGCTTATAATGCAGGATCAGGAGCGGTTCAGAAATACGGGGGAGTTCCCCCTTACAAAGAAACTCAAAATTATGTGAAGAACATCATAAAAAAGGCGGGAGTTGAATAAAAATGGTCAGTGGTATAAACGCAGCAGCATCAGGAATGATGGCACAACAATTAAATATTGACGTTATTTCCAATAATCTTGCTAACGTTAATACGCCGGGCTTTAAAGCGCTTATGCCTGTGTTTAAAAGAGTAAGTGATATAGAGTTAAAAGAAAAAAGCAAAAACGATGGTTTTAATCAAGATAAAAATCTTGGAACTTTAAGCACCGGCAGTACTCTTGATGCAACAATAATTGATTTACAGCAGGGAGCTATGAGAAAAACAGAGAATAAACTCGATTTTGCTATTAACGGCAATGGATTTTTTGTTGTAGGAACAGATAATGGCGACAGTTATACAAGAAATGGAAGTTTTACTCTTAACGAAGACGGTGCGCTTGTAACAAAAGACGGATATCCTGTTTTAAGCCAGAGCGGATCAGCTATAAAACTTGATATTAGTAATAAAGGCATGGATAAAATAAACGTAACCGGCGACGGAAAAATCTTTTTAGGCAAGCAAGAAATAGATAAATTAAAGATAGTGGACTTTGAAAAACCTACTGACTTAATAACAGCAGGAAATTCTTTATACAAAACAGCAAATGAAGAAATAAAACCGAAAGAAGCTATAAACGGCAAAGTAGAACAAGGTTTTGTAGAAGGATCAAATTCTAATGTAATAGAAACAATGATTAATACAATTTCTGCGACAAGAACTTATGAATCACTGGCAAAAGTGGTAAAAACAACAGAAATGACTTTAGATAAAGCAGTAAACGATGTTGGACGGGTGAAAGAGTAGCGGATTAAGCGAATTATAAATAATCAAACAATAAATTATAAAAAGGGGAGATAAAAATGTTAAGAGCTTTAAGTACAGCAGCAACGGGGATGATGTCACAACAAATAAATATTGACGTTATTTCCAACAATATAGCAAACGTTAACACTACAGGATATAAGAAAGTAAGAGCAGAGTTTCAGGATTTGCTTTCTCAAACAATTAAAGCACCGGGGGCTCAAATAGCTCAGGGAACAAACCAGCCTGTAGGAATTCAAATAGGGCTTGGTACAAGAACTTCTGCTACTGCAAGAGATTTTGCTGAAGGCGCTTTCAAAGCAACAGGAGGTAAACTGGACGTTGCAATAGAAGGTGATGGCTTCCTCCAAGTCCAAATGGATGACGGAACAACATCTTATACAAGAGACGGAAGTTTAAAAATGGATGGTAATGGACAATTGTGTACAAGTGACGGCTTTGTTATTCAGCCTCAGGTAACAATTCCGACTAATGCAAAAGATATAACAATAACTCCTGACGGAAAAATTTCTGTTACAACACCGGGTACAGCCGAACAAACAGAAGTTGGTACATTAAGACTGGCTAAATTTGCAAATCCGGGCGGTTTGTCTGCCATAGGTAAAAACCTTTATGCCGAAACCTCTGCTTCAGGAAAAGCTATAGAAGGAACAGCAAATCAGGAAGGTTTTGGTTCTATTCAGCAAGGATATGTTGAAAACGCAAACGTTCAGGTTGTTGAAGAATTAATCAATCTTATTCAGGCAGAAAGAGCTTTTGAAGCAAACTCAAAAATAATTAAATCATCCGATGAAATCCTGAGAACAGCTAATAACATGGCGTAATAGCCTAAAACCATTGTAATAAAAAGGAAAAAACTTTGAAAAAAACACTAAAAACAGCTCTATTAATCTTAATCTTTTCGGCTTTATCTTGTAAAGCCGGCGCAGCTGTCTTAGATTCAAAGCTTTTAAAAGAAAAAATCAAAAAAGATGTTGAAGAACAAGTAAAAGCAAACGTAAAAGGGATTATTAAAGTTGAAATAACTGATTTGCCTTATGAAAAAATAGAAACAAATGAAGGAAAAAACGGAAAAGTTGAAATAGAAGCAAAAATAAACAACAGATTTTTTAATCCCATAACAATAGTAAGAGTTAACATAATTGTTAACGGCGAAGAGTACAAATCTTTTATCACTCAGGCAAAAATAAGTGTTTATGACAAAGTATGGGTGGCACAAGATTATATTAAAAGAGGAGATATCTTAACAAAAGTTGCTCTTGAAGAAAAAGAAATAACTTATTTGCCTAAAACGCTTATAAGAAAAGATTTTGATCCTTATACACATTTGTCAGAAAAGAATTATAAGCCGGGAGACGTTTTAGATTCTAACTATATAGAAAATATTCCGGCAATAGTAAAGGACAGTCCTGTTTCTCTAATATTTAAAACAGCATCAGTTTCTGTAGTTATTCCTGCAATAGCCCTTGATAAGGGAAGTATAGGGGATTATATAAAAGTAAGAAGCAAAAATTATAGAAAAGATTATATGGGAAAAATCATAAGCGAAAACATAGTTTTGGTTAATATTTAGATTGCCTCGGCTGTAAAACAGCCTCGCAATGACAAGGTAGGTTGAGGGTTATGAAAAGAAAAACATCACACATTCTAATAATGATAGCAGTTTTATCAGCAGCAAATGCTCCTGTTTTTGCCGAATCTTTATTTAGAACAGGAATTTCACAGGGTGTTTATTATACACAGCCAAGATCTTTATTTAATACAGTAAAAGCTAAAGGTATAGGTGATGTTGTAACAGTATTAATAGAAGAAAATTCATCTGCAGAGAGCGAAGTTAAACTTGATATTGCAAATACTTCTTCTGCGGAAGATGCATTTACGCCTATTTTAAATACTTTATTCAAGACAGATAAATTTAAAAGCCTTGATGGTTATGGCGGAAATACAACAACAGGCAATAAGGCAAAAGTAACCAGAATAACAAAATCAACAGATATTATAACAGCACAGGTTATACAGCTTTTACCTAACGGAAATCTTGTGATTCAGGGTAAAAAGGTAGCAATAAATTCCGGAGAAAAAGCAGAAGTTTTGATTAGCGGAATTGTAGATCCGAGATTTATTACAAACAGTGGAGAAGTGAGTTCAAAATATATAGCAAACTTCCAGTTTGCGGTTGTAGGAAAAGGAACAACTTCTTCTTCAGATTCAGAAGGCTTAATGAACAAATTTATGAATGTCTTATTCTAAGCTGGTGCAGGCTTAAACTTATTCTAAAAAATAAATAATAAAACGGGAGATGGTATATGGTAGTTGGGAAAAATAAAAAAATATTAATTGTAATTGCATTATTGGCAATTAGCTTTATTTGCTGCGGCTTAAAAGCAAATGCTTACAGCGTAAGAATTAAAGATGTTACACATATCGACGGCATAAGAGAAAACCAGCTTGTTGGTTATGGCGTGGTTGTCGGTCTTCCTGGAACAGGCGATAACAGTAAATCAACACAGATTACAAATGTTTCTTTGTTAAAAAACCTTGGAACAGTTGTAGATAAACCGGATGATATTAAAAAAGGTAATACCGCATCCGTAATAGTTACCGCAATAGTTCCTCCTTTTGTGAGAAGCGGCGATACTATTGATGTTCTTGTTTCATCAATGGCAGATGCCAAAAGTTTAGAAGGCGGTGTTTTGGTTCAAACCCAGCTTTTAGCTCCTAACGGCGAAGTTGTAGCTGTTGCTCAAGGACCTATAAGCACAGGCGGAACAGATGTTTCTTCAAACGGAAGTTCGGCAAGAACAAGTAT
>MFRJ01000087.1:4479-19140 GCA_001784535.1 Candidatus Melainabacteria bacterium GWA2_34_9 | reverse complement strand
AATAGACGGGAGTACAATACAAATAACTATTCCTGATAAATTTAATGATGACAGGATTAGCTTTATTTCCATTCTTGAAAATCTAACATTATCAACGGCAGATTCTGTAGCAAAAGTTGTAATTAATGAAAGAACAGGAACTATAGTTATAGGAAATAATGTAAAACTTCTTCCTGCAGCTGTAGCCCATGGAAACTTAACTGTAACGGTAAGTACAACAAATGAAATTTCTCAACCAAATGCTCTTTCAAGCGGCGGTACAACACAAGGAGCTTCTAACAGTCAGATTAGCATAAATAAAGAAGCAGGAAGAATAATAGAAATGCCTTCAAATGCAAATCTTAATGATCTTGTAAGGGCTTTAAATTCGATAGGCGTTACACCTTATGACTTAATTTCAATTCTTCAGGCTTTAAAAGAAGCAGGAAGCTTACAAGCAGCATTGGAGATTATTTAAAAACACACCATTGTCATCCTGAGCAAAGCGAAGGATCTATCCGGCATACTATTCAAAGCAAAAAACCAAAATAGACAGATTTCCCCTTCCTTTTTTGATAATCAATCAAAAAAGCGGGTTCCCTGGGCTAAAGCCCTCAGAATGACAAAAAACAAAAAGGAAAAACTAAAATGATAAATCCAGCAGATATAAGTGCATCAATGTTCAATCTTCAAGGCAAAAAACTGGAAGAGCTTTCCGGAGCCGATAAAAATAAAATGGATGATGAAAAATTAAAAAAAACAGCACAGGATTTTGAATCCGTGTTTTTAAACAAATTTCTTGAAACTCTGAATTCAACCGTAGAAAGAAGTGAAGAATTTTCCGGTGGAAGAGGGGAAGAAATGTTCAGATCAATGATGAATGAAGAAGTAGCAAAAAATATTGCTTCAACACCTCAAACTTCGTTTGGTTTTGCACAGCAAATTTATCAACAAATGAAAGACAGGATTTAAAAAAGGATAATGAGTATGGCGGTAGGCAGTATAAATTCAGGCATAAGCAGCATTCAATTTTTAAGAGCAAAACAGGCTTTTGAAAATACAAATAAATTATCTAAAGAAAATGAAATTTTAAAAAACGGATTTAACGAGGAAGATGTAAAACTTTCCATCTCCTCACAGGATATAACCATTAAAAAACAGACAGAAGAAGTTAAAACAGACGATTTTATGGAAAAAAATAAACAATACATCGGGGAAATCAAAGAATTTATGGGGAAATACAATAAACAGGATGTACAGGAAGAAGATATAAAATATGCTTTAAGCTATGGCAAAAGCATTTTAGCTGACTACACAGCATAAAAACCCAATAACAAACACTCGGGAGGGTAAAATGGATAATAAAGCAATTTTTGAACTGCGAAGCGGGAGTGAAAAGTCTGAAGAGGGGCTTTGCCGCTCTGGAAGGCTAGAACTCGTTCATGAACTTGAAAGAATCTTAAATCAGGAAATAGAAGCTTATTCAAAGCTTGAAGAATATATTAGCGGAAAAAAAGAGCATCTTATCAACAACGATATGGAAAAAGTAAGAGTTGTTGATGTAGAACTTGAAAAATACAACTATATCGTAGAAAAATTGGAAGAAAAAAGAAAACAGATTTATCCCGATAATTCTACTCTGAAAGAGATCATTGAAAGAATAGAAAACAAAGAACAGGCTAATAAAATTTCTAATCTTAGAGATAAAATGAAAACTATTTTATCTAATATTCAAAAGCAAAACACAATAAACATGGAGCTTTTAAAACATTCTTTAAAAATTATTGAAAACTCTATAGTTGTAATAGCAAACGCACTGGTTCCCGAAGGCTCAGCTTATAACAAAAAAGGAGCAGTTAAAGCGGAAAAAAGACTTTTTGACTTAAGTTCAGTGGAACATGAAGCATAAAAAAATTTAAACAAGGGGAGAAATATATAAAATGCCATCAACATTATACGGTATATACAATGCACAGAGGGCTTTATCCTTAAATCAGGCCGCTATTGATATTATTAACAGCAACGTTGCCAATATGAATACCAAAGGATACAGCAAACAAAGGCTTGAAATATCTCAGGCAAGCAACGTAGCTCCGTATCAAAGTCCTGTTGATGCTACACAAAGTGGCATGGGCGCAATTATTGACAGCGTGACAAGAAATAGGGATGTTTTTCTTGATAATTCTTTAAGAAGAGAAACAACAGACTTAAATTATTACAAAGAATATACGGATAATGCCGTACAATTGGAAAATATTGTTAATGAATTAGATGATACAGGGCTAAATAAAACATTAAACGATTTTTATAACAGCTTAAGCCAGCTTGCGTCTAATCCAAATGATTTTGTTGTAAGAAACAGCGTTGTCCAAAATGCTATAACGCTTGCCACTACTTTTAATAATACTTATACAAGCCTGCAAAATGAGAAAACAGGTCTTGTTGGAGATATAAACAATCCTGATACCCTTACTCAAAGTAAGTTAAGTATAGATATAAACGATTTAAACAATAAATTAAGTGCGGTAGCAAATTTAAACGATCAAATTAACCTTTCAACCTCTCAGGGAATGACACCCAATGCTCTTTTAGATCAAAGAGATGAACTGTTGGATAAAATTTCGGAATATATTCCTGTAAATATAACAAATGAAAGGAATAATACAGTAACTCTCAGTATTGGAGCAATTGAGCTTGTAAGAGGAAAAGAAAGATCAGGATTTTTTGAAATTCAGGCAGGGGCTACAAATGATAACCCTTCAATAGTACAAATTAAAAACGATGCCGGAAGTGTTTTTTCAACTAATGCATATTCACTTATTACATCAGGAAAAATAGGGGCAATTCTTCAAACAGGAGGAGATGATCCCGGCAAATTAACAATAAAAGGAATAATGGATTCTTTAAATAGCCTTGCAAGTGAATTTGCAACTGCTGTAAATGCTGTTCAAACAAATGGAAGGTATATTGACAGCTCGGTAAATCCGAATGAACTGTCAGACAACTTATCAAATCCGATACCACCCAGTGCAGGTACTGATCCTGATCCTGAAGATTTCTTTGTTGATTCAAGCGGACTGGGAGTTATAAACGCCGGAAATATATCAGTAAATGCGATTATTTCTAATGATCCTTACCAGATAGCTGCCGCAAAATTAACCAGCAATTTAACAGAAACAGGTGACGGAAGCAATGCCCTGTTAATGTCACAGATTAGAAACCAAGGTCTGGCAGTGCTTGGTGGTGCTACAACACAGGGTTATATAACAAACGTTACGGGAAAACTTGGCACACAATCAAAAAACATTCAGGATAATTACGATATAAAAAGTAATATCCTGCAGCAGGTTACACAGAAAAGAGAATCAGTAATAGGGGTTAATCTTGATGAAGAATTAACAGACCTTGTAAGATTTCAAAGGTCTTATGAAGCTTCGGCAAAGGTTATGCAAACTCTTAGTCAAACTTTAACAACAATAATAAACATGATGGGTTAACGGGGTAGGTTTTATGCAATTTACAAGAATTACAAACAGATATACAAGCGAAAATATTGTTAATAATCTTTTAATAAACAGATCAAAACTTGTTAACTTACAGGAGCAAATATCTTCGGGAAAAAGAATAACAAAGCCCTCAGACGATGTTCTTGCAGGGATTTCAGTTGTTTCAACAAATAATTCTTTGGGAAAAATAGAGAATTACTTGAAAAATATTGATAATGCTCAAAGTGAGCTTGAAACAGCGGAAACAGCATTATTAACGACGATTGATTCGGTTCATACAACCAAAGAATTAACATTACAAGCATTAAATGCCTCTTCAGGTCCTGAAGAAATGACAATTATAAATGCACAGATAAAACAAATAATAGAGCAGGTTAAAGATCTCGGAAATACAAAATACGGATCAAAATTTATATTTGGCGGGCTTCAAACAGAGCCTACTCCTTTTACGGCTCCGGTAGCGGGAGAGATTCAATATAATGGTTCTCCCGATGGAAGTCATGAAAGAAGAGTTGAAATAAGCGATGGTGTTACCATACCGGTAAATTTAAGCGGAGAGGCGGTTTTTGGAGAATATTATACAGCTGATTGGGATAGTGATGTTATGACACCTGATACACTTGACGGACAAGGTTTATTAAAAACACTTATATCCTTAAGCAATGAACTTGCAATGCCGGCTCCTGATAAAGATTTTATCAGGCAGCAATTAGATAGTCTTGATACTGATATGCAAACAGTTCTTAATGCGCAGTCTGAACTGGGAAGTCTTTCAAGCAGGCTTGAAATGACAAAATCAAATCTTCAGGATGATCAATTAAATCTTACAAAAATAAAATCAGGTGCTGAAGATATAGATATGGCAAAAACAATATCCGAATTACAGTTTCAGCAAACAGCGCTTCAGGCGTCTCTTCAGGTAAGCTCTCAGGTAATCCAGCCTTCCTTGCTGGATTATATGTAAAATTTAAAACAATCTAATTATAATCCTACCTACCATCTCATAATACAGAGGCTTTTAGCCTCTATTTTTTTATCTTTTAAAAAATAAAAAAACAAAAAGGGCGAGCGAGTCGCCGAAGGCGACGGAAAGCGAGCTCAAAATACTACTTTAGCCCCCTCCCTATTAGGGAGGGGGCTGGGGGTGGGTGTAAAAATTTATTTAAAAAAAATAAAATAACTTTTTTATAACAACACAAGACTTACTGCCATAACAAGCATGCCAAGAACAACACCGAGTATTTCAATGTGCCCGTTTCCGTATTCTTGAGCCATTGGTAAAAGCTCATCAAATGATATATAAACCATAATTCCGGCAACCGCAGCCAATAGAATTCCAAAAGTAAAGTTGCTTAGAATAGATCTTAAAAAGAAATAACCGATTAATGCACCGAGCGGCTCAGCTATCCCTGACAGGAGCGAGAAGCCAAATGCTTTTCTTTTACTTCCTGTAGAGTGATAAATAGGCAGTGCAACAGCAATTCCTTCAGGAATGTTGTGTATTGCTATTGCAACAGCAATCGAAATTCCAAGAGTTATATTTGTTAAACCTGACATAAAAGTTGCAAGACCTTCAGGAAAATTATGAATAGCAAGGACAACAGCCATAAATAAACCTGTTCGGCATAATTTGCGTTTTGAAAGTTTTTCTTCGCAGTTTGAACCGGAATCCGAAAAATCAAATATATTATGGCTCATGTCATCAGGAAGAAGCCTGTCAATGAGCGCTGCAAGAAGTATTCCTGTAAAAAATAGACCAACAGTATACCATTCGCCATTATTATTACCAAAATAATCAATCAGATAATGTTTTGATTGTTGTAAAAGTTCTGTAAATGAAACATAAATCATAACTCCTGCCGAAAAGCCAAGACCAAGCGATAAAGCAAGAATATTGTCTTTTTTTATAAAAAATGCCAGAATCCCGCCAATACCTGTTGAAAGACCTGCAAAAAACGACAATAAAAAGGCATTTAGTAAATTAGATTCCATTGGTTAGTCCTTTTTAATAAAGCCGCATTGCTTTTTTGATTTCTTTTAAAAACAAAGCTGCTTCAGTTTTTGCTTTTTGACTTCCTGTCTGAATTATTTCCTGAATATAAGCAGGATTTTTTTCAAGCTCCAGCCTTTTTTCTCTTATATCTTTAAATTGACTGTTTATAATAGAAGCCAGTTCTCGCTTGCAGTCTGCGCAGCCCCATAAAGCATTTTCGCAGTTGTGCCGCTGTTTTTTTACTGTTTCTTCATCTGCAAAAATTTCATAATAAGGGCAAACCACTTCACAAAGCTCAGGATGTCCTTTATCTGTTTTTTGAATCCTTGTCCTGTCTGTTATAGCCCGCATTATTTTTTTTGTTGTAACTTCTTCCGAATCAGAAATTTTTATGTCGTTGTTGAAAGATTTCCCCATTTTTTGACCGTCAATACCTTTTAATAAGGGTGTTTCGGTTAATTTAGGCTGGGGCTCTTTGATTAAACTTGTTTTATAAAGATGATTAAACCGTCTTACGATGTCCCGCGAAATTTCTAAGTGCGCAAGCTGGTCTTTGCCTACAGGAACAAGAGAAGCATTAAACTGAATAATGTCAGCGGTTTGCAAAACAGGATACCCCATAAGCCCGTAGCTAAGAAGTTTAGAATATGTTTCTGTGATTGTTGTTTCATCTTCATCTATGATTATTTGTTTATTTATAGGCTCTGCCCTAAGCATTTTAACCATGTCTTTAAGAGTGGTATCTCTCTCCACCCAGTTTTGAGGAGTAATCATGCTCAATAATAAATGAAGCTCCGCTGTTTCAGGAACAAGAGATTGCACATAAATAGTTGATTTTTCGGGATTTATTCCGCAGGCAAGCCAATCAAGAGCAACATCAAGGATGTCTTGCCTTAAATTTTCTGTCTGATCAAATTTTGTAGTAAGGGCATGCCAGTCAGCTATTGCAAAAAAACAGTCATAATGGTCCTGAAGAAGAAGCCAGTTTTTTAAAACACCCATGTAGTGCCCTAAATGAAGCTTTCCTGTAGGACGCATTCCGGACATGATTCTTTCTTTTTTTTGCAATTTGTTTGCTCCTTAAAAGTTTATACGTTCTTTCTTTGCATTTTTATTTTAACGCATAAATCTTTGATAGTGAATTAAATTTGACAGATTTGTATTGTCATCCTGAGCAAAGCGAAGGATCTGTCCAAATTACAACGATAGACAGATTCTTCGGACTAAAGTCCTCAGAATGACAGCTAATTGCTTACATGTAATTTAAACAAACTATTTTTTACAATAAGTTTTTTCTACAAATTTTGTAAATTTTTCAAAAAATTCAGGACTCCATGCTCTTTGGACTTTTTGAATATTTTTCATTATTCTTAAAGCTTCTTTAGGAGTTTGAGGTTTATGATAAGATCTTCTTTTTGTTAAAGCATTAAAAACATCAGACAATTCAAGAACTTCTTCTTCTACTGTTCTTTTTTTCGTTAAATGTAATTTATCAATTGAAAAGTGATGTTTTTCAGCAAGCTCGGAAGCATTATCAAAAGTTTTATTTATTTTAGTTAAACCGAGCTGCTTAAGGAATTTTTTTCCTAAAGGAGCATGTTCAGCCATTATAGCGCGTTCAGCTTCATTTAATTTTCCGGGTTTGTTTAAAACATTGAGAGGTGTAAATATTTTGCCGATGTCATGAACAAGAGCAGCCACTCTTATTTCTTCTGTTTTTTGAGGGGATAAGCCGATCTCTTTTGCAAATTTTGTAGCTATTCTTGCTGCTCCGCGCATATGTTCAGCAGTATTTTTATCCTTTAAAGCAAGCATATCAACTAAATAGCCGCAAAGTTTTTCCTGCCCTTCGTTTACAAGTTTTTTTAATTCCTCCTGAAGTTTTTGAGGATTATCAGCAAATTGTTTTATTGCTGCCAAAAGAGGATTACCTTTAGGGTTTTCCATTTTTTTAACTATTTGTAATGTAGAACTTGGCGCAGTCCTTTTAATAGGGACTGTGGCATTGTGTTTTATAGGCACAGTAAGACTTAATAAATTTATACGATGCAACCCAAATCTTCCTTGTCTTCCTTATAGCTTCTACTATTTAAAAAACATGAAAATTGAAAAAATTGCCTTTTTTCTTTAGTTTTTGAAAAAGATTTTTAAATAAAAACATTGAAAAACCTCATGTTACAAAATATCAAGAGGATTTTTTCTTGTTAAATCAGCAGTTTTTGTGATTTTAAAAAAAATTACAAGAAAGAGTATAAATTTTTTTGAATATATAAATAATTAAATGTAAAATAACTTAAATAATAGAGAGTTAGTTTATACAAAAATTGAATTAATAAAAAAGTTTAAAAAAGGAAAATTATGAACATAGGAAAAGTGTTAGCAGGGGTAGCATTATTCTCGGCAATATTTGGAACAGGCGCAAAAAAAGCGGTTGCTCAAGAAACTTCTTTGCTTACTGAAAAAGGAACAGTTGTTTGCGAAAAATTAAAACAATTGCCAACGGATGTTTTAAAAATCTCGGGTAAAGAATATTTTTATGACTCAATATCAAACAAAATAAAAAAGAAATTATCATCAGGTATTGAACAAGGATTAATGGATATTAAAAAATTAGAAAATTCGCCAAAACTGGAAAAAATGGTAGAAGACATGGGAGTTTGTAAAAACTTTGGAAAAAACAACAGCATGTGCATTCAATATAAAGAACCTGAAATAATTCCTCAATATAGAAATTCGGTTAATGTCAAAGAAACAGATCCGCAGTTAATAGTCGAATTTAAAAAAACTTTTTAATTATTATTTAAAATTGGCAAGATGAACTTCAGGTCTAAGTTTTGAAGAAGGAGCCGTGTTTTGATAAATTTCACTCCATTTTTTCATTATGGCTTGTTTTAATAATTCTTTTTCTTCAAAAGGAAGCATGTCCCAGTAAACAGGTTTTATTAAAACCATAAGTTTATGTTTTTCTTTCGGGTTTACATAAATTGTTTGAATATAATCTTTGTATTTTGAATATCTTAAACTTGTTATTATCTGTACATTTGCAGGAGAAAGCGAATAAAAATCAGAATCGTTTTTTTCAAGCTTGTTATAAACAACGGAATTTAATTTTGCAAAATTGCTAAAAGTAAAACCAACAAAAACAATTATAAAAAACCATGTAAAAGCTATGATACCCCATAGTTTTATAACTCTTTCTCTGGCTACCGAATAACCGCAGGTGCAAAAATCATTGTTTCCATAAATAAAATTTTTGCATTTAGGACAAATTTTATCCCAAATTATAGCTCTTCTTTTATGTAGATTATTATCAATAAAATTTAATCTTTTTAAGGTTTTTTTAAATTTTCTTTTTAAATTTTTATGTAAACTTAAATTCATTTTTAACTAAAAACCCTCAAAAAATTAACCATTTAAGATAGTTTAAGTTTTCTTTACAAAAAAAACTATTGCTGTACTGTACAAATAAATGAGTAAAAAAGGAGTAATGTTTTTTGCAAAGAGGTTTTTATTTAATGCCGAAATGGATGAAAAATAAATGACACCTTATAAAATTAAACTTTAATCGAATGTAATAAAAAGAAAAAAAATATAATCTAAATATAAGTCAGGGTTATTATCTAAACTAAGATTTATTTTTGGATAGTTTAAAACGGGTACTGATATAAAAGGTGTTTTTTATGACTAATTCACCGGCTCAAAAACGCTTATATAATAATGTTCTGGTTAAAAAAAAACAGAGTGCCGCTAAAGCTTTAAATAATTATATGGAGCAGCTTAAAATACACTTTGATTTAAACGACAGAGATATTGTTAAAGTTTTGGAGCTGGCTTTAAAAGAAAGAAGGAATAAAAATTTTATAAAAAAATGGTGGCATATATTAAGATAAATGGTTAAAATGAAAAAGAAGAGTTTTTAGCAAGATAAAAGAGAATTTTATGGCCGGTGAAAAATTTCCGATAGAAGTTAATTCGAGTTTTTTAGAAAATTTCTTTGGATTGGCAGATATGTTGCCGCCCAAAGAAGTAAGTCTTGAAGATTTAAATAACGCGGTAAAAACAATAAGACAAAAAATCGATAATTCTATACTTGCACAAAGCAGTTTGGGTATGCCTGCTTTGGATGTAGGACCAGAAAGCGATTTTTTAAAAGGCGGAGAAATAAAAGATACCGTAATAAGACCTAAAAGTATTCTTATTGTTGATGATCTTGGTATTATTACATATCAGCTTGATATTTTATTTAAAAAACTTGGTTATGAAGTAACTACTTCAAAAGAACTTTATGATGCAATAAATCAATATAAGAAGAAAGATTTTGGATATGTAATCCTGGATTTATTTATTCCAACAGAACGAGAAGGTTTTATTCTTCTTGATGAAATAAAAAAATTGGCGCTTTTCTGTAAATTAAATACAAAAATTATAATGATGTCAGCTTCTTCCAAGCCTGAATATAAAGAAAAATGTATAAGCAGGGGAGCCGATTGTTATATAGAAAAAGCGACGGGATGGCAGAAAAATATTATAGATGCCTGCTCAAACAAATAAGGATAAATAAAAAATGAATGAAGAAAAAGTATTCTGTCCTTTTAATTCCGGAGAATGCAGTTCACGTTGCGCTCTTTATGTAAGTCCTGATGAGTTAAACGAGGTTGTAAGAAACAAACTCGCCAGTGTTGGAGTTATAGATAGAGAAAAAGGTCGCTGTTCTTTTAAAAATATCTCAATGTGCTTAAATAGAGAGGTTTTTGAACAGGTTTCCAATTATTTGAGATAGATTTTTAATAAAATATTTTTTAAAATCGGTGGATTAAATTCCACCGATTTTTATTTGGTTTTAAAGGATTTTCCGGTGTTTTTTGCAAAGCCCCATTGTAAAGGAATGTAACAGTATATACTTTTTATGCATGTTGTAGATATCGGATGTTTTTATATAAGGGTAGTGGTGATGATAACTAGTAAAGGTAAGATAAAAGGAGATTTATTATGGGCTTAGCAGCAAGTTCCGGCAGAGAATCAATGCTTACAGCAAGAAAATCAGACATTGAATTTAAAGTACAAGTTATAAACCAAAGAAGAACATGTTTAGCTCAACAAGCTTCAAATTTAGCAAGGGCTTTCGCTAACGCAATGTATCAAACAGATGATACAAACCTTTTAGGCGGATCCGCAATGACACTTGGATTTACATCTCCAACATCAGGAGCAGTTCCTCAATCCCCTGTGGCAAGCGGCTGGTATGAAGCTCAAATGCAACAAGTTCAATCCCTTGATAAAGAATTGGAACTCAGAGAAAAAGATCTTCAAACACAAAACAAAATCGTAGAAACAGAACTTGATGTAGTTAGAAAAGTAATTGATAAGTCAATCGAAAAAGGATTCAAAACTCTAGGTTAATTAGCAATTAGCGGAAAACTACTATAGACACGGGTGTTAGCTGATATAATAAAAAAAGCCTCTTGAAAAAGAGGCTTTTTGGTTTTGATTTTGCTATTTGATTACTTGTAATCAGCTAACTAACTATATCAAAATCACTGTTTTTCCATTCATTAAAGCCGCCTTCCAGCTCTATGACAGGATAATTGTTTTCTGCAAGTATTACAGCTGTTTTTGCGGCTAAATGACATTGTTGGCTATAACAATAAACTATATTAATTTTATCTTTTGAAAGTTTGTTTATGTTTGATAATATCTCTTTTCCCGGAATTGAAATAGCAGAAGGGATATGACCTTTTTCATAATGTTCTCTTAATCTTACATCAATAATTTCTACTGAATTTCTGCTTTTTTCTATTATTTCTTTTAATTCAACAGGACCAACGGTAAAAGCTACTTTGTCTTCAAAATATTCTTTAGCTCTTTGGGTTTGTTTTGTGATGTTTTCAAGTTTCAGCATTTTTTCTCCTTTTTAAAAAGTTTTAAATAAAAACATAAAAATAAAAGCATTAAGAGCAGAAATCAAAATTATTGGAAAAGATAGATATAAATGACTTTTCAGTACTCTTAAAAAACCATCCGCGATGTTACTCATTTTTCCTCCCGACCAAAATATAATCATGTATTTAAGCGATAAACTAAACGACTGTTTATAATATTTAATTTTTGTTTAATATTCAAAAATTTTATATAACCCGCCTGTTTAGTATTGAAAAATATTGGTAATTTAAAATGTTATTAATTTATACAAACGGGTATTAACCTGTTTTAAAAAGCCTTTTTATTTCAGTATTTTTAAAAATGAAGAATTTAAAAAAAATAATTTTAATAAAAAGTTTTTTGTAAAGATGCTGTAACAAAACGAAGAAATCATTAAAGTTTTTTTAAAAGAATGACGAAAAGAATAGAGTAAGGCCATTTAAAAGACCATACCCAAAACCTCCTCCCCGAGTCTAGTAGCCGCCCGAAAAGAGCGGCATTTTTTTTGCTTAATTTCTTTTTGTCATGCTGAACTTGCGGATTGTGAGCTGAGGCTGAAGGGGCGGCTTCGCCGACCCATAACGCCGTTACTTGCGAGCAACCAAAGGGATTCAGCACCTATTCAGCATATTACAGATGTCGAACTTATTTTGGAATTATAGTTTGTAAAGAGACTGTAATAAAAGTAAAAAATCATTAAAGTTTTTAAAAAAAGTGTCGATAAATTAAAAGTAAGGTCTAACGACCATACCCAAAACCTCCTCCCCGAGTCTAGTAGCCGCCTAAAAAGAGCGGCATTTTTTTGTTCATTTTTTACGTGCGCCCCTTGGCGGAAGCTTCATAGTTTTACAGCCTGCGTATTTAAAGCATGCGAGCATTGTTTGAGCCCGACCAACGGAAGGGCGAGTTTGCGAGCTTAAACAACAAAATACCTTTAAAATAAAAGTCTTTATAAAAACCTTTTATAAAGGTAAAATTTTGATTAAAACAAAAAGGTTTTAATCAAAAATGACTTCAGAATTAAAAGATTTTCAAAATTTTATAACAGAAAAAAGACTTAAAGGGGAAGACATAAAAATCTCTAAAATTCTTTATAATTCTGAAGATGACAATTTTTTGCAGCCGGAAAGTGATTTTCAACAAAGAAAAGCCGATGTTATCGAAGAAACAGACGGAAAATTAAAACTAAAAAAAGTTCAAATAAAAACCGAAAAATCAGGCTTTTCATATTTTCTTGATGGAATTGAAAGAAAAAAAATACTTTGTTATCTTCGCTCTATCCCTTTTATTTATGGCTATGTAGGCGCTGCAATTTTAAAAAGAACCGATAAAAAACTGCATTCGGTTGATATGGAAATATCGGAAGGGGATTTTTATATTCCCGTAAAAGAAGAGAAAGACAGTCCTGAACACTATCTTGAATACAAAGAAATAGAAAAAATCAAAAAATATAAAAATATCGGAAAAATAGCAAAATCCGGAAACAGAGAAGGTTATCCCGTTTTTGCAGAAGAATTTATTAAACAGGCGCATAGTGAAATTCAGGAAAAAAGAAGAAAAATCGAAGTTGAATTAACCGATAAATGGCTTGAATCAAAGTTTAATGACGGATGGCTTTTTGTTGACGGAACGTTGAATACTAAAAGCCAAAAAGTGCACGAAAGCTCAAATATTGCAGGCATAATAAAATCTCATGGCGTTTATTATTTTTCTTTTGAAGAAATGTATAAAATTTATTCTATGAAAAAAGGAGAAAGATCGAGTGTTTTTCAGCCTTATGATAAGACAGGAACCAAAAAAGATGTTTTTACCTGGTACTTAAGGCTTCATTATGATAAAAACAATGGTGTAAAAGATTTTGGGATTATAAGGGTAGAAATTCCCGCTAAAAACGAATTGATTGATAGAGTCGATGAAATAAGTTCATGGATTTTGCTGGAAACAAAGCCTGTCGGTTTTCCTGCTTCCCGTTGGGACAGAATGATTTACCCGATTAAATACTGCGAAGATTATTTAAAATCAAAAGCCCCCACTTGGACAATAATTGAAAGCTTAAGCTAATATTGATTGGAAAAAACTATGCCAATGATTGCAAAGCAAAAATAAAAGGGTTAAAATTGTAATTAAAGGAATATTTGAAATGAGCTTACCAAAAGATAAACTTGACGAATTAGTTAAAGAGCTTAATAATTTGCCTGAAAACGAAGCAGAACAGGCAGTTATTATATTGCAGGATTTTATTAATAAAAAGAAAAAACCTGAAATTAAACAGGCTTCTGATTTTTTTGGGTTTATGAAAAATAAAGATTTTGATGTGGACGAGGAGAGCAAAAAATTGAGGGATGAATGGGAAAGAAATATCTCATAGATACAAATATCTTGATTTATGTTTCAAGGAATACAATCCCTGAATCGTCCAATAATTTTATAAAAGAAGTTTTTAATGAATCTTTTAAAATTTCGGTTATAACTGAAATAGAATATCTGGGCTGGAATAAACTTTCTTCTGAAGATATTGATACAGCAACAAAGTTTATTGATACATCTGAAATTTTTCCATTAAGTTTGGAAATTAAAAACCTTGCTATAAAATTAAAGCAAAAATATAATATAAAACTTGCAGATGCTGTTATTGCGGCTACTGCAATTCAACAGGAGTTTATTCTTGTTAGCAGAAATCAAAAAGATTTTGAAAAAATACAGGAACTTGAAGTATATAATCCTTTTTCATAAATAAAAAAAGAGGAAAAATTTAATAATGAGTGTAAAAGAAGAAAATAAAATTATAGGAAGAGTTGTTGCAACTGAAAAGAAACCTAATACAGCCCAATCTTTCAGCTTCTGGACAAATCTTGACTCACCTGTCGGGATTGGAACCATTGTAAAAGTTGAAAGCGACAGGATTTATTTAAACAAAAAAAATGAAGAATACAAAAGAACAATTTACGGGATTGTAAACGAAGGCATAAGCTACACTGACTTAGAAACCCCGATGCATGACTATATAAGCTCAGACTGCGAGCCGACAGCAAACCACCTTGCCCAGACAGAAAGACCGGAAATAAGATATTACACGGCTTATGTCTTAAAAATGGAGCCGGAAGAACCAATTCAGCCTGTTGCTATAGGAAATGTCTTTCTGGCGGAAGATGCGGATGTTAAAAAATCTCTTAGAATGGATAAATTCGAGGATTCTCAAATTCCAGTGGGGCTTTATGTAAACGGAGAAAACCAGTCGCCTGTTTATCTTGACTCCAATTTCCT
>MFRJ01000087.1:3176-4462 GCA_001784535.1 Candidatus Melainabacteria bacterium GWA2_34_9 | reverse complement strand
CGCATTTGAATGTTACAGGGGTTTCAGGACTTGCAACAAAGACAAGTATTATAGAATTTCTTTTAAGTAGTATTTTTCAGAAGTATCAGAGCGAAAGCAATGAAAAAATTGCAACAGTTCTCTTTAATGTAAAGGGTTATGACCTTTTGTTTTTAGACCAACCTGCGGAAACTCTTTCCGCAGACGAAAAAGAAATGTACAACAAGCTCGATATGGAAGTAAAAGCTTTTGAAAATGTTCAGTACTTCGCTCCATACAAAGATGATGGAGTAAATTTAAATACTTTAAGGACAAATGACCACTTGATGCACAATGTAAACCCTTTAAGCTGGGGTCTGGAAGAGATTTTTGACCATGTGCAGGTTCTTTTAAACAGCGATGATATTGATGCAAAAGCTGATGCATTTCTTTCTTTTATGAAAGAAAAAGTGATTAATCAGGATAAACTGGACTCTCATTACTGTGTTCACAAGAAAATCAGGAACTTTAACGACCTGGAAGAATGGTTTCAGCGGATTTTTGCGGAAGCCGGAGATGAAGAAAAAGGCAATGGCGAAGGAAAACAACAATGGAGAGGGCATGCCATCCCCACAATAAGAAAAATTTATAACAGGCTTATGAACATAAAAACCCGCTGCAAAGGGCTTGTAACAAACGATTCTTCCTCTCACGACCTTCCTTGGGGAAAATTTGAAGATAAAGGGGTTTATGTCGTTGATATTGCCGGAATGATCCCACTTGCACAGGATTTGGTCTTTACCAGAATTGTAGAAAAGTTGAAAGAGCAGCTCGAAAACAAGAAATTAGGCGTTGATAAAGTCATAATTTTTGTTGATGAGCTTAATAAATATGCTTCCAGCGACTCGGGAAATTCTTACCTCAAGCAAACCCTGCTTGAAATTTCCGAAAGAGGAAGATATTTGGGTTTAATCCTGTTTTCAGCGCAGCAGTTTAAGTCTCAGGTTCACAAAAGAATTGTCGGAAACTGCGGAACAAGTATTTATGGACGTATGGATATGGATGAACTTGCTTCACAGGGTTACAGTGTAATGCCTTCATCAATTAAAGCCGAATTAACCGTGCTTGAAAAAGGGAAATTACTCATAAGGCATCCGCATTTTAACCAGTATATTTTTGTAAAATTCCCTCGCCCTCCGTTTATGACAAGTCAGGATGGTTCGAAAAAGTTTCCTCCTGTGGCAGAAAGAAATTTTGAAGATGCGATGATTATGAATTTTAAACGGCTTGATCCTAAAATTAAGTCAAATGACATAAAAGATTTGATT
>MFRJ01000087.1:0-3076 GCA_001784535.1 Candidatus Melainabacteria bacterium GWA2_34_9 | reverse complement strand
AGCCGCAAAGAGAATCAATTGATAGTAAAATATCTGTATCACCTGGCGGTAATGATGTTTATAAAGATTTATTCGGGAAAGATAACGAATTATGAAGATAGTTCACCTTGCAGACCTTCATTTAGGTTACAGAAGCTATAACAAGCTTGATGAAAACGGATTTAATCTCAGAGAACTCGATGTTATCGAGGCTTTTAGAGAAGCTTTAAGGTTGATTAATGATATTAAGCCTGATTTAATCATAATTGCGGGAGATGTTTTTCATAAGCCAAGACCGAGTAATTTAACCCTGTTTCAAACAATACATAGATTTCATGTGTTCAGAAACCATTGTAAAGCACCTATTGTAATAGTTTCCGGCAATCATGAATCTGTTAAATCTCTTGAATCAGGGAATGTTTTAAGTATTCTTGAAAAAACCATAGAAAACCTTTTTGTCATAGACGGAACGATAAAAGAACTGGAATTTAAGGAATTACAAACTCTTTTCGTTGGTGTTCCTTATAATGCCTTGCCTGAATTAAAAAATAAAGCTTTAATTCCTGATAAAAACTATAAATATAACATTTTATCGATGCATTGTTCTTATGACAGCATAAAATGCCCCGAATTATCCAAACATAGCATTGAAGAACTTATAGATTCCGAAAGAATCAACGGTTCTGAATGGGATTATGTTGCTCTGGGGCACTATCACAAATATACAGAGCTTGAAGAAAATATCTATTATTCGGGCGCAATAGAAAGAACAAGCTCAAATGTATGGCAGGAAGCCAAAGACCCAAAAGGATTCATTGAATATAACCTTGAAACAAAAAAAACAAAATTTCACGAGCTTCAAACCCCAAGACAGGTTTTTGATATAAAAAAAATAGATGCGGATACACTTACAGCAGAAGAAATTACCTTAAAAATTGACGATGAAATTGCTAAAATAAAGGATTTTGAAAACTCTATAGTAAGAATAACCCTTGATAACATAGACCCTCTGGCTATAAGAAATCTTGATTATAAGAAAATCAGGGAATACAGGAAAAAAGCCGTTCATTTTATGGTTAATTTCATAAAAAAAGATGTGGATTTGACTTTTGACAAGGAAGGCAATCCTGTCGAGAAACGCAAAAACCTTCATGAATCGCTCGACGAGGAATTAAAAGTTTTTGAACTGGCGCAGGGATTGAGTCAGGAAAAGTTTGACAAGTTAGCAAAAGATTACCTTAAGGAAGCTGCTTTATGAAGCTTAAATCCTTAAAACTTGAGAATTTCAGGCAGCATGAAGATTCTTTCATAGAATTTTCTGACGGTATTACTATAATTAACGGCACTAATGGCTCTGGAAAAAGCACTATCCTTGAGGCTATAACTTGGGCAATTTACGGAACAGACGCTGCAAGGGGAAATAAAGATACAATAAAGTTTAATAAAGCCAAAGCAAGGGCAAAAGTCAGGGTTGAACTTATTTTTGCCCTTGATGACGAGATTTTCAGGATTGAACGATTTCTGGATAAGGCGGAACTTTATATCGGAGAAGAAGAAAATAAAGCCCCGATTGTAACTACACAGCAGGAAGTCACAAAATACCTTACAGACAAACTCGGAATGACAAAAGATGAGTTTTTTAATACTTATTTTACAGGTCAAAAAGAACTTAATTTTCTTGGAAACCAGAAACCGCTTGAGAGAAGAAAATTTATTTCCAAAGTTTTAAACTATGAAAAAATCAGAGAAATTCAGGAGCAGGTAAGAACCGATAAAAACAGCATTAACAACGAAATCATTGGCTTAAAACAAGGTATTGCTGATTTAGATTCCATACAGGAAGAAAAAAAACTTGCACAGGCTGAACTTGAAGAAATTAAAAAAATCTTTGATCTTAAACAAAAAGAATTTAGCAAATGTACAGATGAAATCACCAAAATTGAACCGGAATGGGAAAAAATTAAAGAAATTAAAGAAAACTTTGATAAAAACACACGAGAAATCGAATTTTTAGTGGAAAAAAATGCTTTTATAGAAAAAAATAATGCTTCTTTGATTGAAAAATTTAAAAATTTGGAAGAAAAATCAAAAATTCTTGCTGAAATAAGCAAATTTGAAGCTGATTATAAAGAAACAGATTTAAAAATAAAAGAATTTGAAAAATTACAGGAAAAAGAAACATTAAGACAGACTTTTTTGGCTAAAATAGAAGGTTTAGAGAAGGAAATTCAAGAAAAAACGCTTCAGCAGGAAGAAGTTGTTAAATCAGGAAAAGAAAAACGTCTTATTGTTGATAAAATTCCTGCTATAAAAGATGAAATTGCTGATTTAATTAAAAAAATTCAAGAAATTGAAATGAAAACAGCTTCAGAGAAAAAAGAAAAAGAAGTTTTAATCTTTCAGAATCAAAAAGAGATTGAAAAAATACAAAAACAGCTTTCTTTAATTCAGGAAAAAGGCGAAGAAGGAACATGTCCTACCTGTGAAAGAACTCTAAAAGGAGAGTTTGATAAAGTTACAGGGAATTTCAAAGACCATATATATGTTTTAGAAAAAGAAATAGTTGTTTTGAAATCAGAGTATGAAAAATTAAACATCAATATGCCTGAAATAAAAGAATTTCAAAAGAAAAAAGAAGAAAAAGACAAAGAATATGTCGGTTTAATGAATTTTCAGGGGCAGTACGAGGAAGAAAAAAGACGATTCTTGGTTATTAAAGCTGAAATTGAAATAAAAACACTAGAAAAATCAAAAATCCGGGAAGAATTGACAAAAATACCTAAAGGGTTTGACAATAAAGCTTTAAATGATTTAAGAGAAAAAATTATTCCGCTTAGAGAGAGATATGAGCAAATTTTATCGCTAAAAGCTGAATTGGCTGATTTTCTCCGTGACGCAGCGACATTGAGTGAACTCAAAGAGATGAGTGAGCGCTGGGCGATAGTGCGGGATCTCGCTACCGGCAAAAGCTACGTTGATGTTTCGGAGCGCACGGGCGCGAGCACGGCTACGGTCACGCGCGTGGCTCGTTTTCTTTTTGATGGCACCGGCGGGTACCGCCAGGCGCTTGCCAGTCTCGGCCTTACTTCGCAACATC
>MFRJ01000086.1:4396-8497 GCA_001784535.1 Candidatus Melainabacteria bacterium GWA2_34_9 | reverse complement strand
GTCAGGTCAGTGTCAAACCCTTGGCTAAAATCAAGAACATTTAAAGCTTGTACAAGCTTTAAGGGTTACCTTTGTTCAGCTTACCCTTATAACTGAACGCATCCAATTTTGGTGACCGAATAATCCAATTGGCGAAAATTATTCAGTGCCTCATCAGAGACGACTATGCAGCTTGCGCTACAGCGTTTCTGAAGTTGAGGTGACTAACAATGTTGTTGTCGTTTATTTTTTTTTGCTCGTTGGTAACGGAGAACAGCGCTCCGACTCGCCGCTTACTCACATCAGGCGCCCTGTCTAATCCAAAACGTCCCCATGTTTGTAAGATTTTAGTGTAATTTTTCAAGGTACAATAGAATGAGTTTCAAGCCTTCCAAGCCGGAAAAGCCGTCTTTCATGCTTTTCACTCCCGCTTCGCAAAAAGAATGCCGATGGTCGGATTCGAACCGACACGGGTCGCCCCGGATGATTTTGAGTCAACTGCGTCTACCATTTCGCCACATCGGCTTTTTGTCTGTTTATTCATGATATCAAATAAATTATTGAATTTCTATATATTTTTTAAAATAGCTAACGCAATTTTCAGTTGTTTTTATACTAATAGATTTGTAACAGGATGTGAATCTATATTTTATAAGACTCAAATTAGCCTCAACATGTTCCATTTAAGGATTTTGACTACAACAAACACATGTAATAGAAAATTTTTGATTAAAGTTTCTATGCATATCTGACGAAAAATAATTTGGTAGGGATATACGAAACAGGGAGTAAATTATGACAAGTAATGCAATGCAGGGGTACTCAGCTTTTGTTTATGAAGTAAAAGACAGATATATGGCTGAATGTTCGACACTCCGTGTAGTTAGCTCAGGAATTACACCTCATGAAGCTATAGAAAACCTTAAACAGGAAATTCATACTACTTTTAAGAGTAATGATATTCAGATAAATCCTGTTTTTGAAAGAAGATAGTTTTATTTATATTATTTAAGCCATACCGCCCTCTACTTATAAGTAGAGGGCGGTATGGCTATTTTTATTTCCTGATAATAACGTCAAGTTTTCCGCGTTTTTCAGGAACAGCGATTACAAGACCACTGCTTGTTTTATTAAACTCTAAATCAATAAAAGATTTGCCTATCCTGATATTTTTAAGCTTCAATGAATCCAACCACTCAGGAATAACAGGATTAAGTATCCGAAGCTTATTACTTTGCGCATCAGGTTCAATATTAAGCATCGACTGAATTAACAAAAACATACTGGCTGCGGCCCAAGCCTGCGGATTACATGCGACAGGATAACTTACAGGCGGATCCAATATTCTGAATTGTCTTGAAAAACCGCAAAAAAGCTCAGGGAGTCTTTTGTAGTACATAAGTCTTCCTGCTTCAAACAAAGCGGTCATAATTTTCAGAACCAGATCAAGTTTTCCTATTTTTGCAAGACCAAAAGCAATTATACTATTATCATGAGGCCATATTGATCCGTTATGATAACTCATAGGGTTATAAGAAAGCGAATTCGCGCTTAATGTCCGAATTCCCCAACCGCTAAACATGTCTTTCTGAAAAAGTCTTTCTGCAACCAATTCTGCATAATACTGATCAAGAATGCCTGTTTCAAGAAGATGTCCTACGTTAGACGTTATAACCTTAAGCTGTTTTCCGTATTTATCAAGGGCAAGAGCATAATATTTCTTATCTTCCATCCAAAATGCTTTATGAAATCTGTCTTTAAAATCTTTTGCCTTTGAAACCAATCTTTTCGCAAGAACTGCCTCATCCATATATGATGCCAATTTTGCCATTTTTACCATTGCAGAATAAAAATATCCCTGTACCTCAACAGAAGCTATAGGAGGCTCGGCTATTTTTCCGTCTTCGTGCATGTGGGAATCCCAAGAATCCTTCCAAGACTGGTTTTCCAACCCTTTTTCGCTCTTTTGCATATAAGAAGCAAATCCTTGATACATTGCATAATTTTCCATCCAGCTAAGACAATCAAGCGCGTTTTTCCAAAGCTTTTCCAGAGTTTCTCTGTCATCTGTCCATTTAAAGTATTCATATAGAAGGATTATCCACAAAGGCGTTGCATCAATAGTCCCATAATAAGCACTGTGAGGTATTTTATTACTCCTTGCGAGCTCTCCGAATCTTATTTCATGAAGAATTTTTCCGGGCTCTTCATCCCTCCAGGGATTTTCTTCCTTTCCTTGAAATCTTGCAAGCGTTTCCAGAACATTTTTACCGAGCTCCGAATTAATTATTAATGACTGCCTTGCTGCAATAATACTATCTCTGCCAAATAAAGTCGTATACCAGGGAATTCCTGCCGCGATGTATTCGCCGTAAGTAGCCCTTGTAACGAGCATATTAATATCTTTATGGCTTCTTTGAATCATTTCATTAAAATCTTCGTTATTCGCTTTAAAATTGGTTGTCGACTTATTCCAATTTTTATCATCCAATAAAGCCAAATCAAGAGCTTCATTAAAATCATTCGCAATGAACTTTTTAGGCAAATCCGCAGTAGATCTGAGATTAATCTGATATTTAATTTCCAGTTTTGACGCAGGATCAATCTTTAATTCATATATAACCTTGTCATTTTCGATTTTTACAGGTATGGGCAAATGCTCATTTACAAAATCTATTTCCGTATCCATAATCGCACCGGTTACATCAAGATATGAAAAAACAAGCTTATTATGGTCTGAAGTCAAAACTTCTTTTTGTCCGTGCTTGTCAGATGTAATATTTCTAACTTCAAAAATATCCAAAAAGTCTGCTTCAAAGAAAAATTCTAAATGAATTCCAACCTCGAAAAAGTTATAGTTGGCAAGAGTTATAGTTTCAAAATACGAACCATATAATATACTTTCGCGTTTAATTTGAATAGTTTCCTGAGGAATAATGCGTTCGGGGTTTAAATTATCTTTTAAATTTGCATTTGTTCCTATAACTATAGAAGAATGCCCTGTTTCTGTTGAAGAAGAAAGTACAATAGGATGTGTTCCATTTATTTTAAACTCAAGACGACTCAAAAACCGCGTATCTCCGAAATAAAGACCATATCCCGAATTATTTCCGCTCAAAACATTTCCATTTGCATCTGTTACAAGAAAAATGTCATTATGCTTTATTGTCCTTCTTACCGGACTAAAATTTTCGCCTTCTATGTTTACAGACATAATCTTTTCTCATAATTTATAACTTCATTATAAGATTGCGGCAATCTTTTTAATATTACACAGGTAATCAAATCTTGTTAATAAATTATAAAAACATATTTAAATTTTCGTCAAATCAGGAAAACATTTTTTGTTTTTTGACTAGCCCGCCTTCAACTTCATGCACATTTTCTATAGCTATAAAAGCGGCAGGATCAATATCCAATACATGATTTTTAAGATTAGCCAACTCTAAACGGCTTACTACACAAAAAATAATTTTTTTATCTTCGCCTGAATATGCTCCCTGACCTTGTATATAAGTTACGCCGCGCTCGAATTTGGTCATAATATCCTGCGCAATATCTTCATACAAGTCAGAAATTATAATAATAGATTTTGATTCGTCTAAACCTTCTATAACAACATCAATAGTTTTAAAAATAATAAAATACGCCAACAGCGAATACATAGCCCTATCCCAGCCAAAAACAAAACCTGCGCTTCCCAAAATAAATAAATTAATCACCATTATTATTTCACCGATTGAAAAACTTACTTTTTTATTTAAAGATACAGCGATTATTTCCGTTCCATCAAGAGAACCATTGTTTCGCAAAATTATGCCAAGCCCGATACCAAGTATTATTCCTCCAAAAATACACGCTAAAAGCAAATCATTTGTTGCTATAGCCATACCATGAAAGAAATTGACGACTACCGAAAGCAGAGTAATACAATAAAAAGAAGTTATTATGAAGTTTTTTCCCAGTTTTTTGTAGCCAAAAGCAAGAAAAGGCAAGTTAAAAGTAAAAATAAATATCCCTAACGGCAAATTAGTCAAATAGCTTGTCATTATAGAAACCCCTACAACTCCGCCGTCTATAATTTTGTTCGGAATAAGAAACAACTCCAGTGCAACTGCTACA
>MFRJ01000086.1:0-4328 GCA_001784535.1 Candidatus Melainabacteria bacterium GWA2_34_9 | reverse complement strand
TTCCTTCCGCTTCGCGGACTCGCTCGCCTTTTTTGTTTTTTTATTTTCCATTTCTCATTTTCTTTATTAAGATTGATATAATTGTATAATAAAAATCATTGCAAAGAGATAAGGAGACTCAAAAATGAAATTTCTTACCGAATATTTATGGTTCAATACCACAAAACATCGCGAATACATCAATATCACCAACGAAGTCGACAAAGTCCTAAGAAAAAGCGGTATTCAAGAAGGAATGATTCTTGTTTCTGCTATGCATATCACGGCAGGTGTTTATGTTAACGACGCAGAAAACGGATTAATTCAGGATATCGACAAATGGCTGGAAGAGTTAGCGCCTTTCAAAGCTGATTACAAACACCATTTTACAGGCGAAACAAACGGTGACAGCCATTTAAAAAATCTTTTAATAGGACACGAAGTAATTGTGCCTGTAACAAACGGAAAGCTTGACCTTGGACCATGGCAGCAAGTTTATTATGCAGAATTTGACGGACAAAGAAAAAAAAGACTTCTTATAAAAGTTATGGGTGAATAAAAACTTTTTAATTTTCCATTACAGAAACGCTGGCAACTCCTGCCGTCTGCGCAGCATCCATTACTTTCACTACTGCTTCATGAGTAGATTCCTGAGCAGCTTTTATAAGCAGACCATCTCTTTTTTCACGGTAAGCCGTTTTTATAGCCTGCAATAAACTATCAGAAGCAATCACCTGACCGTCAATAGAATACTGACCTGTTTGTGTTACATCCACAGTAATAATTTTTGATTCTTTTTGCTGTTTTTCTGCTTCATGCTGGCTTGGAACAGTTAGATTCAATCCCTGTTGATCAAGCATAGGAGCAATTACCATCATTATGATAAGCAACACAAGAAAAATATCCGTTAAAGGCGTTATATTTATTTCTGTAAAAGCATCGCGCTGTTTTCTTTTTGGGGTACTCATAAATTTATTCCTTTTATCTTGGATTATCGCTCTTGGCTAACAATCGTTCGCGGATTTCATTTTTGACTTGATTATCGCTCTTATCAATAAACCATTCGTTTCTTACTGGGGAAGATCTACAGAGGTTCTATCTTCAGTGGTTTGAGTATCAGAACTCATCTTATCTACTTGTTTTTCTTCAAGATCACTTTGTTGTTTTTTAGAAAGCGGCTCGCCTGCAACGGTTAATTTTTCATAGCCTGCTTCCTGTGCAGCTTTCATTACAACCATAATATATTTTGTTTTTGTTTGACCATCTGCTTTTACAACAACTTTTTTGTCTTTAGTCTTATCAATCAAGGTTAATAATTTTTCAGCAAGTTGCTCTTCCTTAACAGCTTCGGCATTTACAAAAAATTCCGCATTTTTGGTAATGGCTACTGTAACTTCTTTTTCATCAACACTTAGCCCGCTATTTATTGACGGCAGCATAATATTTTTGTCAACTTTTTGAAACATTGGAGCTATAACCATCATTATGATTAACAGTACCAAAAAGATGTCTGTCAAAGGCGTAATATTGATTTCTGTAAACGAATCTCTTTTACCTGAAGTTTGTATAGCCATTTTTTGTTACCTAATTATTGAATTGACTTCTTAATTTTTTCTTTGTCATCCTGAGGGCTTTAGCCCGAAGGATCTGTCCATTTTGGAATTATAGCTATAATTTGTAATCTGGATAGATTCTTCGCTTTGCTCAGAATGACATCTTTATTCTAATTAACAAACTATTAACTATATTTTAGGAACGAATGCACCCTGAATTGTTTGTTGAACTTGCTGCTGCGGCTGACTCTGCTGCGCAATTACTGCGTCTTCGTCTTTATCAACAAAACTGAGGAATAAAAGCTTGATTAACTGGAAATCATCTTCATATCTTCTAACTATAGACTGGAATGAATTGTATGCAATAACAGCTACAATAGCTACACCAAGACCAAATGCTGTTGCAATAAGAGCAGAACCGATACCTAGAGCAACCGCAGCACTTTGATTTCCTTGAGTAGCAAGATCGCCAAAGGTGTATAGAATTCTTACAACTGTTGCAAACAAGCCTAAGAAAGGTGCTACACCGCCTATTGTTCCAAGTATTGTTAAATGTTTTTCAAGTTTTCTTACAGCAAGACTTGTTGAAATATCAAAAGATTTTTCAAAACCTTTCTTTTGAACAGCAAGAACTCTGATTCCTTCTTCTGCAACTTCACCTACAACTCCGCCGAGCTGCGCGCTAAGACTTTGAGCTGCATCAAGATTGTTTTTTTGCAATTCTCTCTGTAATCTCTGGATAAATTGAATTACATCCCTTTTATTTGCGTTATAAAAAGAAATCCTATTGATAATTACTGCCACTACCAGAATTGAAGTGAATACAATCGGTAATAATACCAACCAGTCTTGTTGAATCGCATAAGTCATTACATTCATTTTATTAAATCCTCTTTATCTAAATAAATTATTTTTTGCAGTTATTTTAATATCGGGATCCTCCCACAGAGAATACATTATAGTCAAAGGTGAATTGAATATCTATGTCATTGCCTTGATATTCAGGCGGCAACGGCCTGAAAGGCGCGCTCATTTTTACAGCTTCCAATGCTGCATCATCTGCATCAGAAACACCTGAAGATTTACTTACGTTTAATCTTAATAATCTGCCATCCCTGCTTACTTTAAAGAGTAAAACAACCTTCTTACTTTCATTTCCTCTAGGCGGATGCCAGTTTCTTTTAATTCTTCTTTGAAGTTCTCTCATATAAGGACCAAAATCCGGTTCTCTGACAGCGTCTATTCCCGGGGAACCATTAGGATTCCCTGGACCGGGATTTCCCGGATCGCCACTGCCTACAGAATAACCGGAACCTCTTGAACCCTTTGACTTTCCACTTTTTCCACCATTGGACATCATAGGTGAAGGATCTCCACTCGGTGAAGAAGAGCCTATAGGTCCGGTAGTAACAGGACCGCCCATTGGCGTAACAGCTCTCGGCGCCTTAACTTTCGGCACAGGGATAGAAAACGGATTTTGTGTTGTTAATCTAGGAGGTGATGTCGGTTTAGGCTGAAGCACAGGTCTTGGCGGAACTTTTGGAGCTTTAGGCGCTGCACTTGGCATAGCCGTTTTGCGAGGCGCTGTTTTTTGAACAGGCTTTTGCTCAACAGAAGAACGCTGAGCTGCACTTGGTCTTGAAACTTTTTCAGGCTCGGAAATTCTCTTAGTCGGATCATGTTTTCCGCCTGCTCTGGAATTTCTATCTGATCTCAATTTTGTATTTTTATTTATTGGAGTTTGTTCTTTATTGTTTACTATTACAAATTCAATATCTCTGGGCTTAATCTCAGGCTTTTGAAACAAAGTAAGATTAAGTCCAAAAAGTGCAAGAATGGTAATTAAAAGCCATACAAGAAAAGGAATCAAAGGATGCACAACAGCAGAGATAGCTAAAGCCTTCTCTAGAGGAAATTTTTCTTTATCTTCCCTTAATACTGCCGAAATTTTTTCTTTCGGGTTTTTCTGCTCATCCTGATCGGTTTTATCTTCTAAAATGATTCCCATTAAAACTTCTCGCTAATCTTGTAGAGCTTAAGCTTAAGTCATTCAACCAAATAACATTGCTATTCTGACTTTCTCTTCAGCTTCTCGTGGTTCCCCATCTCCGCTAAAATTCGTTTTTTTCGCTAAACATGTAAAGTTTAACATAATACAAATTTTAACCACAATTGACCAACAGGTTAAGTACATTTTTTAAAACAATAAGATGCCAGACTAAGCCTGACACCTTATTGCAAATTTTTTAATATTCGTAATTATTATTGTAATTATTATTATTTCCAGATTGACCACCGCCAACTGTTAAAGGCTGATCAAGAATTATATCAACAGGTTGACCTGCTTCAAGGTAAACATCGTTTCCTTTTTGGATTCCACTGCCCAAAAGACCTGCTCCGGCTCCAACTCCGGTCATAATTGCAGTTCCTTTACCTTTTTTACCGCCTGAAACCGCGCTACCGATCAATCCAAGAAGAGCACCGGCACCTGCACCGATTGCAGCATTTTTACCTGCATTCATAACACGTCCGCCTGTGGTTCCCCCCATTAAAATACCTGTTCCGTCATTTGTAACAAGCTTGCCTGAAACAGGAACTCTTTGTCCGTTTGGAAGATTAGCGTTATTAAACATAATTTTTAATTTACCAAAACCGCCGCCGTATCCTGCTTTTTGAGCAATAACAGCATTACCCTGAATACTTGTTCCTGCCGGAAGAACAGCTACTCCATTAAAATAATAAGGCTGATTTAAAGTAAATACTACAGGATCACCGGCTGTAAGATATTGTGTGCTT
>MFRJ01000085.1:1788-19588 GCA_001784535.1 Candidatus Melainabacteria bacterium GWA2_34_9 | reverse complement strand
TTTACATTTTTATAATGATTTGACAATGGAGAGTTTGATCCTGGCTCAGGACGAACGCTGGCGGTGTGCTTAATACATGCAAGTCGAACGTGAAGCTACCTTCGGGTAGTGGAAAGTGGCGGACGGGTGAGTAACACGTAGGTAATCTGCCTTAAGGTGGGGGACAACGTTGGGAAACTGACGCTAATACCCCATATGTGGCGAGTTGTGATACTCGTTATGAAAGTTCCGGCGCCTTAAGATGAGCCTGCGGCTGATTAGTTTGTTGGTGAGGTAATGGCTTACCAAGACTATGATCAGTAGCTGGTCTGAGAGGATGATCAGCCACAATGGGACTGAGACACGGCCCATACTCCTACGGGAGGCAGCAGTAGGGAATTTTGCGCAATGGGCGAAAGCCTGACGCAGCAACACCGCGTGAGTGATGAAGCATCTTGGTGTGTAAAACTCTGTCAGAGGGGACGAATTTTGACGGTACCCTCAAAGGAAGCATCGGCTAACTACGTGCCAGCAGCCGCGGTAAGACGTAGGATGCAAGCGTTGTCCGGAATTATTGGGCGTAAAGAGTTCGTAGGCGGCATGAAAAGTCTGGTGTTAAAGCCCGGAGCTCAACTCCGGTTCGGCATTGGATACTTTCAAGCTAGAGTGCAGAAGAGGCAAGGGGAATTCCTAGTGTAGCGGTGAAATGCGTAGATATTAGGAGGAACACCGGTGGCGTAAGCGCCTTGCTGGTCTGTTACTGACGCTGAGGAACGAAAGCCAGGGGAGCAAATGGGATTAGATACCCCAGTAGTCCTGGCCGTAAACGATGGATACTAGGTGTTGAAGGTATCGACCCCTTCAGTGCTGCAGCTAACGCAATAAGTATCCCGCCTGGGGAGTACGCACGCAAGTGTGAAACTCAAAGGAATTGACGGGGACCCGCACAAGCGGTGGAACATGTGGTTTAATTCGAAGCAACGCGAAGAACCTTACCAGGGCTTGACATCTACAGAACCTTGCGGAAACGTGAGGGTGCCTTTCGGGGAACTGTAAGACAGGTGGTGCATGGTTGTCGTCAGCTCGTGTCGTGAGATGTTGGGTTAAGTCCCGCAACGAGCGCAACCCTCGTTGTTAGTTGCTGCTAAGAGCCTGCTCTTAGTTAGCTCTCTAGCGAGACTGCCGGTGATAAACCGGAGGAAGGTGGGGACGACGTCAAATCATCATGCCCCTTATGTCCTGGGCTACACACGTGTTACAATGGGTAGGACAACGAGTCGCCAATCAGCGATGATGAGCAAATCTCTTAAACCTACTCTCAGTTCGGATCGTAGTCTGCAACTCGACTACGTGAAGTCGGAATCGCTAGTAAACGCAGATCAGCACGCTGCGTTGAATACGTTCCCGGGTCTTGTACACACCGCCCGTCACACCATGGGAGTTGACCACGCCCGAAGTCGGTGAGCTAACCGTAAGGAAGCAGCCGCCTAAGGTAGGGTTGATGACTAGGGTGAAGTCGTAACAAGGTAGCCGTACCGGAAGGTGCGGCTGGATCACCTCCTTTCTAGGGAGATACGTAAATCAAGATTAATTTCTTTAGAATTTACATATCCCAGGTCGGTGCCAGTGAAACTATTAGGTTTTAAAATTTTTGATTGTTTTACCTAATAGCGGAGGCAGGATTTACAGGTTGACTTCTTTTTTCAGTATTCAGTCTTCAGGGTTTTTATACCTTGAATTGCACCTTGACAACTGCATAATAAATAATAAAAAATTCTGTAGTATAGATAAACCAATGTTAGGTAAAGCTACTAAGAGCAAACGGTGGATGCCTTGGCATCAGAAGCCGAAGAAGGACGTGCAAAGCTGCGATAAGCTGCGGGGAGCTGCTAAGAAGCCTTGATCCGTAGATGTCCGAATGAGGAAACTCTGTGGTGGTAATGCACCACAATCCATACCTGAATACATAGGGTATAGGAAGGAAAGCCTGTGAACTGAAACATCTTAGTAACAGGACGAATAGAAAACAAACTAGTGATTCCCCTAGTAGCGGCGAGCGGACGGGGAACAGCCCAAACTGTCTACATGTGATAGCTTACAGGTGTTGTGTAGATGGGGTTGCGGGACTTTCAGTCGGAGCTGTAAATTCGACATAGAGTCAGAAAATTGTTAATTAGATGAACTCAACTGGAAAGTTGGACCATAGGAAGTGATAGTCTTGTAATTTAAAATTGACAATCTCTAGAAAGTATCCCAAGTAAGTCGGAGCACGAGAAATTCTGACTGAATCTGCCGGGACCATCCGGTAAGGCTAAATACTATCTGATGACCGATAGCGTACAAGTACAGTGATGGAAAGGCGAAAAGAACAGTGGAAAGCTGAGTGAAATAGAACCTGAAACCGTTTGCTTACAATCAGCGGGAGCACTATTGATAGTGTGACCGCGTGCCTGTTGAAGAATGAGCCGGCGAGTTACCTTATGTAGTTTGGTTAAGGGGTTAATACCCGGAGCCATAGGGAAACCGAGTCTGAATAGGGCGAATTTATTACATGAGGTAGACCCGAACCTAGGTGATCTAACCATGGCCAGGATGAAGCGCAGGTGACACTGCGTGAAGGTCCGAACCCAAGAATGTTGAAAAATTCTGGGATGAGTTGTGGTTAGCGGAGAAATTCCAATCGAACCTAGAGCTAGCTGGTTCTCCCCGAAATGCGTTTAGGCACAGCGTCTAGTTTATCCCCCCGGGGGTAGAGCACTAGTTTGGTGCGGGCCCAGAAACTGGGTACCAAATCAAGTTAAACTCCGAATACCGGGAAGGTCATTACTAGGCAGTGAGACTACGAGAGATAAGTTCCGTGGTCAAGAGGGAAACAGCCCAGACCGCCATCTAAGGTCCCTAAGTATATGCTAAGTGATTAACGAGGTGAAATTGCATTGACAACCAGGAGGTTGGCTTAGAAGCAGCCATCCCTTGAAAGAGTGCGTAATAGCTCACTGGTCAAGCGATTTTGCGCGGAAAATATAACGGGGCTAAGCATATCACCGAAGTTGCGGATGCAAACTTTTAGTTTGCGTGGTAGGGGAGCGTTCTGTTGTAGGTTGAAGTCAGATCGTAAGGACTGATGGACGAAGCAGAAGCGAGAATGTCGGCATGAGTAGCGAAAACATTGGTGAGAATCCAATGCACCGAAAACCTAAGGTTTCCCACGGCAGGCTCGTCCGCGTGGGGTTAGTCGGAACCTAAGCTGAGGCTGAAAAGCGTAGGCGATGGATAATAGGTTGATATTCCTATACCATGATAGTGTCGTTACTATCAGCGGAGGGACGCAGAAGGTTAAGTATGCTAGCGATTGGTTGTGCTAGTTTAAGCGTGTAGGTAGTCAAAGCAGGCAAATCCACTTTGGCGTTATAAACTGAGGCGTGATGAGGATCTTCCACGGAAGAGTAGATACTGACACCACACTGCCGAGAAAAGCTTCGCATGAGAGATACTATTATGTCCGTACCGTAAACCGCCACAGGTAGGTTGGCAGAGAATGCTAAGGTGCGCGAGATAACACAAGTTAAGGAACTCGGCAAAATAGCCTTGTAACTTCGGGAGAAAAGGTACCCTGGTACTGTGATGTAGACAAGCACTACAAAGCAGGATAGGGTCGCAGCGAATAGGCCCAGGCGACTGTTTACCAAAAACACAGGTCTCTGCTAAGTCGAAAGACGATGTATAGGGGCTGACGCCTGCCCAGTGCCGGAAGGTTACGTGGAAGGGTTAGCAGCAATGCGAAGCTCTGAAACTAAGCCCCGGTGAACGGCGGCCGTAACTATAACGGTCCTAAGGTAGCGAAATTCCTTGTCAGGTAAGTTCTGACCCGCACGAAAGGCGTAACGATCTGGGCGCTGTCTCAACTTGTGACTCGGCGAAATTGGATTAACCGTGAAGATACGGTTTACACATACCAGGACAGAAAGACCCTATTGAGCTTTACTGTAGCTTGCAATTGAATACGGATTGTGTTTGTGCAGGATAGGTGGGAGGCTTTGAAGCAGCGCCGTCAGGTGTTGTGGAGCCATCGTTGAGATACCACTCTGACACAATTTGGATTCTAACCATAAACCACTAATATCTGGTTTTGGGACAGTTTCAGGTAGGCAGTTTGACTGGGGCGGTCGCCTCCTAAAGAGTAGCGGAGGCGCCCAAAGGTTCCCTCAGGTTGGTCGGAAATCAACCTTCGAGTGTAAAGGCATAAGGGAGCTTGACTGCAAGACTTACAAGTCGAGCAGGTACGAAAGTAGGGCTTAGTGATCCGGCGGCACAGTATGGAATGGCCGTCGCTCAACGGATAAAAGTTACCATAGGGATAACAGGCTTATCTCCCCCAAGAGTCCACATCGACGGGGAGGTTTGGCACCTCGATGTCGGCTCGTCGCATCCTGGAGCGGTAGTACGTTCCAAGGGTTGGGCTGTTCGCCCATTAAAGCGGCACGCGAGCTGGGTTCAGAACGTCGTGAGACAGTTCGGTCCATATCCGGTATGTGCGCAAGAGAATTGAGTGGAGTCGTCCTTAGTACGAGAGGACCGGGACGAACGAACCTCCGGTGTACCAGTTGTTCTGCCAAGAGCAAATGCTGGGTAGCTGCGTTCGGAGAGGATAAGTGCTGAAAGCATATAAGTACGAAGCCCACCACAAGATGAGTTCTCTCATAGCATAAGCTAGTAAGACCCCGGGAAGAAAATCCGGTTGATAGGTCAGAGTTAGAAGTGTGGCAACACATGCAGACGACTGATACTAATAGGTCGAGGGCTTTTCCTAGCAAGTTTATTTTTTACTACAGATCCTCTTTAGAGGATTTATTAAGTCGTTCTCGTAATGGCAAGATAAGTTTTTTATTATGCAGTTCTCAAGGTACAATAATTAAATCCTTGGTAGTCCAGCGGCAGGATCACACCCGTTCCCATCCCGAACACGGTCGTAAAGACTGCTTGCGGCAACAATACTCGGAGGGAGACCTCCCGGGAAGATAGCTAGCTGCCAGGGGTTTTTTATTGTCAATTTTTTATAATTTATTGCATATCAATAATATATTTTACCTGCGGTTGTAATTTTTGCTCCACAAGCAGCACCATCCCAGCCACCGGTACTATCATTAGCAGGATCACAAAAAACATCGCCGGCTAAAGAATGGCTTAACTCATCACCCCATAAATGTACATAATTTTTTGTCATATAAAATTGAAAAACATCACGACCAAATACATTAGGTTTTTTATAACCATTGACATCAACATAAAATTCAGCACATTGTTCTATAACACCATTAAGATTACAGTTAGTAGAAAACATTGTAGGATCGGTTGCAAAAAGTATTGTCATTCCATTGCCAAGAACCAGAGATGGTCCATTATCGAAAGGTACAGGCAGTGTGTTTGGTAAGTTAAAAACCATTCCATTATCATGCCAGCAATTTCCGAAAGAATCCCCTGTGTCACAAGATTTGATAATATTTAAATGTGTTTTATATGCGTCCCTAATTTCCTCTGGAGAAGTAAATATTCCTGAAATGTTATTCTCATAATCTGAATATACTTCAGAAGAAGCAGTAAAAAATGTTTGACTGCTGACCATAAAGGAATTATAAAGAATAGATTTGTTTATATCAGCAATTAAATTAGGTATAGTAAGAGAAGCTATAACTCCGATAATAGTTATAACAAGCAGAACTTCCGCAAGAGTAAAACCATTTTTTGATTTAAAAGAATTATTAGGTTTTACTTGTTTGTATATCTGTATGCGCATGTTTTATCCTTAAAAATATATTATTTATTAATTATAAAGCATGTTTGTTAATAATGTAATGATTAACAAATCTATTCTGGCTTATTACATTCTACAAAAAGACTTACATCTGGGTGCAGATCAAACCCTTTTCCTCTTAATTCTGCATCTCTGGAATTCAGGTAAGAGCTTCTTTTTATGTTTACAAAGCCAGCGTCTTTTAAGCGTTTTTCAAGTTTTTCATAATAAATCCCGTTTATATGAGCTATATAAGGGCGGTTTCTGTCGCACAAACTTATAACCCAGTCTATAAATTCGTCTTTTGTAAGTGATTCAAATTTTTCTTTAACTTCTTCTTCAGGAACTTTTGGGCCGCCTGCTCCCGCTTCATAGCTTACTATAGTATTTAACAGCTTGGCGCCTATTTCTCCGCGCGTACAAATTCCACTAAACCATTTTATGTTGTTATTTTTATAAGCTTCGAAAGCTTGATCTATATCAGGACAAGAAAGACGTAATATAGCTCCAGGTTTCATTCCTCTGTAAAGCTCTTTAAGCAGATATTCAAGATGATGAGTTTCTATGTGTTCTATACAATGAGAAGAAAAAGCTTTTTCAATCTGGTTGTCTTTTATGAAAAGAGGTTTGCATTTTCGAAGATCAGCTTTTATGTCTGCATTAAGGTAGCAATCAAGCGTTTTCCATCCGTCTTTTTGCCATTTGCCAGCGCCTATATTAATTTTAATAGAATTTTCATTAATAAAAGCCGGATTAACTCTGTTAAATTCTTTTATCATGTATTGATAAATATCGGGATACATTTTACCGTAAATATCTAGTGTGCCTACAAGGATTTTTGTGCCGAAAGTAAAGCTTTTATTGGTAATTTTTGTTAATTCATCCAGGGAATTTACAACAAAAACATTTTGTTTTGTTAATTCTTCGGAAAAATCAACTAATTCCAGCGTTAATCTTAAAATTTCAATATTTGGCTCAAAAAGAATTATTTTTCCTTTGCAGGATTGAACAAATCTTTTAAACACATATCCCAGCCCCAGACCAAAAACAACATAAATATTGTCTTCATCATTATCGTTCAGTTTGTAAAATATTTGATAAGCTTTTTCTATAGGGTCAATTTCATCATCCAGTAAAAAACCGTTGTATGACAAAATAGAATCTCCCGAAGATGATTCTAAAAGTTTGACAGGTATAGTTATTTCCTGAACATTGATTATTTTTTCAACAAGTTCATTGTTATAAGTTTTTATTAAATTCAGGTTTTTTTCTAAAATAGGCAAATCGGTTTTAGTATCCATTTTTTGTTCTAACTTTCATAAAATTATAATACTAGTTTAGGGAGAATCTCTCCTACAGTTTGATTTTTTAAGTTTTTAATTTTCAAATCATATAGATTTTTAATTTGAGGCGTATTCATTTCTTCTTCAGAAAGCCATTTAAGCTGTTTTAAAGCTTCTATTGTTGCAATTGATCTTGCAGTTATATCAGCATCAAGAATCTTAACTACAAGTGCCTGTTCCTGCTCTAAATTAATTGTTACGCAAAGTCCCCCTGCTGCTGTTTTTGAAATTAAGTTGCCGGAGGATGCTTTTATAATTTCCGTATCCGGTCTTTCATTTCCGCCAATTAAAAACGGGTTTTTTTGAAAAGCTTTTTTAATATTTTCATAATTTTCATTGAGAAAAAGATTTAAAAAACCGACACCCATTTTATAAAAAGGCAAGGCATGTACAGGTGCAGAACATCCGTCAGTACCTATATTTATGCTGTTTTCATCAAAATTGCAGAAGTTTGCTATGGTTGTCGTTATTTCTTTCTGAAGCGGATGGTTTAGATCAAGATAATTTTGAATATCCCACCCGTTTACAGTACAAACTGCAAGCATTCCGGCATGTTTTCCCGAGCAGTTGTTGTGTAATTGAGAGGGCTCAATATTTTTTTTAATGAAATAATCTTTTGTTTCTTTATCAAGAGGCTCATGCACTCCGCATTGCAAATTTTTTTCCGTTAAGCCAATTTTGTCCAGAACGGATTGAACGGTTTTGGTATGTTTTTCTGTGCCTGTATGAGAAGCGCAGCAAACAGCCAATTCTTCTAAAGTAAAGTTAAATTTATCATAAGCGCCTGATTTTATTATTAAAGAAGATTGAAAAGGCTTTGCGGCAGATCTAAACCAAAAATTTTTGTTTTCATCGTCGCCTATTTTTAAAAGAATATTTTCTTGTTTATCAACAACCATAATAAAGCCAAAATGCTGTTTTTCAACAATATTGCTTCTTGTTGTTTCAATTAATAAGTCAGGTTTCATTTTATAGTTTAGGTATTTCTTGTGTAATTAAATTTGATTTGTAATACTTCCCGCAATCTTCTTTTAGAAGAAGTATGCCTTCAGTATCATTTTTGTTTAAAAAGTTTAAGTTTACAAGAATTTCTGCCAGTCCCGGTCTATCTCCAAGAGCTTTTTCTATGTGTTTTTGTTTTCTTAAAGCTTCATCAAGCTGTTCTATAGTAATTCTGTTAATTTTAACAAAATATTCACCGAGTCTGATTTTTCCGCTCATATAAAGAGCAGTTCCTTTTACAAAAGGGGAAGATGGTTTTGAAACAAGGTCAGCTTCTATTGTTTCAAGAAAATAACTTGAACATTCACATAAATTCCAGCCATTTTTAATGGCTATTTCTATTATGCTAATGTCTTTAGAAACGCATTCCAGAAATATAGAGGCATTTTCTGACAGGTTTTTGGTCTTATGTACCAGCTCTTTTTTGCCGGTATAAGTTAATTTGGGAATATAAAGCTGAAGGCAGTTGTCTTTTTTGGCTATATCCATGCAGGTTTTCATTGAAGAGCTTTCAAGCTGTTCTTTTAATTCCATGTAAATAATTTGTTTTATCCAGACAGGAAGATTAAATACTTCTTGTATAAAGGTGTTAAACGTTTTGTGCTGTGATGTTGTCATTGTTTCTCCAAAAATAAAAATGAATATACCCAAAAAATAAGATGTTTTTAATTACTTTTATTATTTTAAGCTTATTTTTCAATTATGTTAATAGGCTTTTGTAAATTTAATACAAATAAATCCGATTAGTAAATTCAATTAACACAATTTAAATAATTTGCTTTGATAAGGGTTGACAAAATAATAAATTTGATAAATACTGTAAATAAAAATAAAGTGTTGTTGATACACTTTAAAAAATATTAAAATTATGGAGAATAAAAAATGTTTATAAATAGATATGATTCGATTGACCCGGGTCGAAGCAAGATAATTAGTAATGGTCATTATCAAAAGCAGGCTCCGCGAAGTTTAAACTTTAATAACAATCCTACAAAACCTCCAAAATCCCCTGAAGATGAAATTAAATTGTCAAAAGAAAACAAAAATCGGGCAGATAATCTAACAAATGAAACTTTGAAGAAAATTAAATTTGAAAAGAATGAAAAAAAATTAAGTAAAGATCCCAAAAAAATAAATACAGGATTAGATTACTTAATATAAGAAACGTGGAAAAAGAGATCATGAGCAAAAAAACAGTGATTTATTCACTGTTTTTTTATATAATTTTTTTCGCAGTCCGTTTTATTTTTTATATAAAATTAATTAAAATCTTTAAGATTCCTTTTGTTTTGCTTAATTCAAACGCTTCAAACGCTTCATTAAAGTTGAATTCTTTTGAAATTAACGGAGTAACCTCTATTAAATTTTTTTCTAAAGCATTCAAAGCTGGTTTAAAAGGTCCGCAGCGTGAGCCTATTATTTTTATTTCGTCTATGACAATCGGTGCAAGGTTTAAAGCTTTTTTAGAAGCAATGGTGCTTTTTAAGATAATGGTTCCTCGTGGTTTTACAAGTTTTTGAGCAAGCTCAAAGCCGTTAATGCTTCCTGTCGCTTCTACAACCACATCATAATTTTTTTCTACAGGCAAATCAGATAAAAGTTTTGTATTTACGTTCTGATTTTTGGCTATATCAAGCTTTTCCTGATGTTTACCCACAAGAGTTATTTCAGCCTGTGTAAGGTTTAAAACAAGTGATATCAAAAGTCCTAGTTTCCCATCACCTAGAATTAACACCTTGTCGGAAGGTTTTATCTGGATTTGATCAAGGATTTCAAAAGCAGCAGCAAGCGGTTCTGTAAATACAGCTTCTTGATTGCTTATATTTTCAGGAACTTTATGAAGATTTTTCAGCGGAAGTGTTATATAATCTGCAAAACACCCGTTTTTATTAAAAATTCCAAGAACTGTTCTTGTTGGACAATGATTTTCAAGTTCTTTTAAGCAATATTCACAGCATCCGCATCCGCAGTTGATTTCTCCAACCACACGCTGATTTATCAATCCCTGGTTTGAGCCGTTAATTTTTTCCACGATTCCTACAAATTCATGCCCTAAAATCCCGGAAAATCCCATATAGCCTTTCATTATTTCAATATCTGTATTACAAATCCCTACTGTAAGGATTTTTATTAAAGCTTCGCCTTCCTGTGGTTCCGGCATGGGGTAATTTTTTGTGATTTTGAGTTTTTTATTAAATTCAATCGCTCTCATTAATTTTCCACTTTCGGTTTTTTGTATAAAAAAATGATAATACAGTTTTTTTATTATAAAAAGCTTGTTTAAAAATTAAATAAAAATCTATTCTTTTGCTAGAATATAACTATAAAGATATTGTCAGGAGTGAAAACTTTGGAAAAAATAAGAGTTCTTAGTGTTTTTGGTACAAGACCGGAAGCCATAAAAATGGCTCCTGTCGTTATGGAACTTGAAAAAAATAAAGATGATTTTGAAAATATTGTCTGTATAACAGCTCAACACAGAGAAATGCTTGATCAAGTTCTCCATCTTTTCAATATAAAACCTGATTATGATCTTAATATAATGAAACATAATCAGAATTTATGGACTTTAACTTCTGATGTTCTTCTTCAAATGAAGGAAGTCTTTGAAAAAACAAAGCCGCATGTTGTGCTTGTTCACGGAGATACTACTACAGCCCTTGCAACAAGCCTTTCAGCTTTTTATGCAAGGATTCCGATAGGACATGTTGAAGCAGGATTAAGAACTTTTAATAAGCATTATCCTTTTCCTGAAGAATTAAACAGGGTTGTAGCTGATTCTGTCTCGTCTTTGTATTTTGCTCCTACTCAGCAGTCAGTTGAGAATCTTTTAAAAGAAAATATACCTAATGATAGAATTTATTTAACGGGAAATACGGTTATTGATGCACTTTTGCATACAGTAAACAATAACGAGTTTGATTTATCAGGGTTTAATATAGATAAAAATCTCAAAACTATTCTTTTGACTTCGCATAGACGGGAAAATTTTGGCGAGCCGCTTGAAAACATTTGCAGGGCAGTAAAAATTCTTGTTGAAAAAAATCCCGATATTCAGGTGATTTATCCTGTTCACCTTAATCCGAATGTAAGAAAAACTGTATTTGGCATGCTTGAAGGTATTGATAGGGTAATTTTGATTGATCCTCTTGAGTATGCGCCTTTTGCAAGTCTTATGAAAGAATCCCATATTATTCTTACGGATTCAGGAGGTGTTCAGGAAGAAGCCCCATCTTTAGGAAAGCCTGTTTTTGTGCTTAGAGATGAAACAGAAAGACCTGAAGCTGTTGAATATGGAACGGTTAAGCTTGTTGGTTCCAATACGGAAAAAATAGTTAATTCCGTTCAGGAGCTTCTGGATTTTGAAGAAAAATACAATAAAATGGCTTCAGCGACAAATCCATACGGAGATGGGCTTGCAACTTCAAGAATCATTCAGGCTTTGAAAAATAATAAAGAGTTTTTAATAAAGAGTTTGGAACAAAATACGGTTTTAAAATAAATCAGCGACCGAATTCTGCGTAAACTTGATCCCTATGAGGTAAAGATTTTACTGCTCCAAGTCCTTTGATTTGTTCTGATGCAACGATTGTGGCAAGTCTTGCGGATTCAAACGGATTGTAACCGCATGCTATTCCATGCAAAAATCCGCCGTTAAAAGCATCGCCTGCTCCCGTTGAATCAACAATTTCTGTTTCCTTCGCCGGTATCGTATTAATTTCGCCATTATACCCAATCACACAGCCGTTTTTACCCATTTTTACGGCAACTGTGGCAACACCTTTGTCCCAGAAATATTTTATAATTTTGTCAGGCGAAGTTTGATCAATAAGCCATTCAGCGTCATGAATATTGTTTAACATAATAATATCAATACAATCAATGATTTCTTCCATAGCTTCGTTTGCTTCATCAGCATCCCAGAGTCTTTCCCTATAATTCGGGTCATAAGCTACAAGGCAGCCTTTTTCTTTGGCAATATGGAAAGCTTTTTTTACAGCGCCTTTTGCAGAAGAAGAAAGGGACTGGGCTATTCCTGTTGAATATATGATATTAGCTTGTTGTATGTATTCTTCGGAAATATCATCTGATGAAAGAGCTGTTGCAGCACTTTTTTTTCTGTAAAAAACAAATTCTTTTCTTGCTTCTTCTTGTATTGAAAGTATATAAAGTCCGTTATAACCTTCTACAATCTTGATATTGCTTGTGTCAATGTTTTCTGCCTGCCATGAATCAAGCAAATATGTTTGAAAAGAATCTCTTCCTACTCTTGTTATATATCCGACTTTTGAGCCGAGTCTTGCAGCAGCTACAGCTGTGTTTAAGGTGTCTCCGCCATAATATTTGTGTAAACACTCTGCGTATATAAGGCTTTCGTTGGTAGAAAGCTCTATCATGCACTCCCCGATGGAAATTATATCCAAACTGTCAGTCATATAATTTAATTTTCCTTAAAGACAACTCTTTTTAGTATTTATTTTAATTTAAGACTATTTAACCCCGATTGGATTAATAGGTCAATATTATTAATGTTTTAAGTAAAGATGTATTTTTTCAATGAGTTCATTAATGTCAAAGGGCTTTGTTATATATTCATCAGCGCCTGTTTCTTCGCCGATAACCTTGTCTTCTTCTTGAGAACGTGCTGTTACCATAAGAATAGGTATGTGTTTATATTTGTTGTCAAATTTTAACAGCCTGCATACTTTGTAGCCGTTAATTTTTGGGAGCATGACATCAAGGATCATAACATCGGGGTTTTCTTCCTTGGCTTTTCTTAGTGCTTCTTCGCCATCCATAGCTATTATGCTTTCAAATCCTTCGCTTTCTACTAGAAATTTTAGGGTTTCCACTATATCCGGTTCATCATCCACAATCAGAATCTTTTTTTTAATGTTTTTTGTCATTTTATTTTCCTATTTTTTATGATTTGTCAGTAATCTCGTATCTTGAAAAAGAGGAATTATAAAAGAAAATTTGCTGCCTTTTTCAAACTCGCTTTCAAGCCATATTTTTCCTTTATGAGCCTCTATAAGCTGCATTGCAATAGGAAGACCAAGTCCTGTTCCTCCTACTTCGCGGCTTAAAGAGCTTTCAATCTGCTGGAATTTATCAAATACTTTAGGGATATCTTCGGTTTTAATTCCTATACCCGTATCTTCTATGGTGATTTTTACATAATCCTGTCCGAAATTAAGTTCGCCGTTTGAATCTATTAAAGAGGAATCGTTGAAAAATAGCGTTGTATCTATAGAATCAGCGTTGGTTTTTTCTATATTTACCGCAACTTTGCCATTATTAGGAGTAAATTTTATTGCGTTTGAAACAAGATTGGTTAAAATCTGCTCAATTCTGTTTGAATCACCGTAAATATTAAACTCATCTTTTGATGAATTAATAAAAAGTTGAATATGTTTTTTGTCAGCAAGGTTTTCAAATGTAGACATAACAAATTTAACCGGTTCAAGTATGTTTAACGGTTCAAAACGGTATTCCATTTTGCCTGCTTCAATCTTGGACAGGTCAAGAAGGTCGTTGATAATCCCCGCAAGTCTGTCAACGTTTCTTTTCGCAAGGTTAAGAAAATTATCCTGAATGTTTGTTATTTCTCCCATTCTGCCTGATAACATCATTTCCAGCGAGTTTTTTATGGAAGTTAAAGGTGTTCTCAGTTCGTGAGAAACGATTGAAATAAATTCAGACTTAAGTTTTTCAAGCTTTTCAAGTTTTATATTTGTTTTTTGAATTTCCTCATAAAGAAGAGCACTTTCTAACGGGAGTGAAACCTGCTTTACAACTGTCTGGAAACAGGTTGAATCTTCGCCGGAAAATTCGTTTTTTCTTATAATTTCTACTGTGCCAAAAAACTTGTCAGCCGTGCTTATTGCTGAAAACATACAATCCCAGTTTAATATATTTAAGTCAAAAAGCCCGTCTTGTTCTTTAATATGCTTTTCTACAGTAATATCCCCGATTGAAAGTTCAAAAGGAAGTTTGTTATTTTCAAAAAGGCTTTTATAAGAAAGCATTGCTCTCAATTTCAATGCTTCTTCTAAGGCTTCCGTTATCGGATACATAGAATTTATTATTAATGTTGCGTCCTGCGGTTCATTCATAACAAGAGCATGGCAGAGAGAAGAATTTAAACTTTTATCAAGACCTGTATTCATAATATTTATGAGTTTTGTCTTATCAAGAGTTCCTGCAAGTTGAGAACTTGTATTATAAAGCACATTTAATTGATATAAACTTTTTGCCAGTTCGCTGTTATTTGTGTATAAAATGTCAAGAAGCTTTTTAATTCTTAAATGTGCATTTACAGTAGCAATTAATATGTTTTCATTAAAAGGCTTTGTGATATATCCATCAGCACCGACAAGCACTTCCTGTGAATCAGAGTCTTTTGACGTAAGCAGAACTATCTGTATATCATTGGTTTCGTTTTGAAGTTTCAGGCTTCTGCAAGTGCTCACAATATTTATATCAACTATTGAGGTGTCAATTATTGCTATATCAGGAGAAAATTCCCCTGCAGCCTTAATCGCCTCTTTTTCTGTTTCAACGGAAATCGCTTCATACCCGACACCGCTTAATAAGCCGATTAAGTCTTTATTTATATTTAAATCTCTTGATAATATTAGAATTTTCGACATAATGCCATCCTGAAAAGATATTTAATTACATTCTACCAAAATTTTAAATTATGTTAATAAAATACTTTTTAATGAATCATTTAAGCATGAATTGTCTATAGGTTGTTTTTATATAAAGTAAGAGGAAAAGAGGAAAAGAGATTTATGGGATTTTTTGATGTTTTTAATAAACCGGTTAATTATGGAAATGATTATCAAAAACAAAAACTTAAAGAAACTGCTGATGCGGTTAAGCAATATTGTGATCCGGATGCAGCAAGTCGTTTAAAAGATACAGAACTTGTTTTTGATAATAATCTTCCTAAAAATTTTAACGGAGGCAAAGTGGTTGGTAAGAATATTATAAAATTTGCTGAAAGTTTTACAGAAAAGTCTTTAAAAGATCGTGGACGTACTCTTTGTCATGAACTTTCTCATTCTGATTACGAAAAAAAACGAAATAATAATCCATATGATTTTGGTTCCAAAGAAGATGAACTTCAGGCGATTTCTAAAGGAGCATCTTTTGAGCAAAAATATGGTGAAGCCCAGGGAGAGTCTTTAAACGTTCCTTCAAAAGAGAAAATAATGGATTTTTTAAATAAAAGTGTTGCTTATAAATGTCTTCCGGAGAAAGCGCCAATAACAAAAGAGGAATATGATAAAGCACAGGCAGGATATGGGGTTTGTATAGCAGGAATAAATCAAAACAATTCTATTTTTAAAGCGGAAGCTTCTAATTAAATTATGTTAATAGTTGTTCAGTATATTAAGCAATAATTGACGGCAAATTGTTTTTATATAAATAAGAGGAAAGAGGAATTGGGTAAAAAACAAGTTTTATGGATGATTTTGGCAATATAAGAATTAAAGGAAATAATCAACAGAAACAAGCCCTTAAGGAAACATTTAAGGACGTTAAACAATATTGTGATCCAAATACAGCAAAACAAATAGAAAATGTTGATTATATATTTAAAAAACTTCCTGTAGGTCGAAGCGGTCAAGTAATAAGAGATGGCAGCAAATATATTGTTGAACTTCCTTCTGAAAGCTTTACAAAAACTGATTCAGATACTCGTGAAGGTACTCTTTGTCATGAACTTTCGCATGTTGAGTGGAGTAAAAAACGCAATAATCCTTATTTTTTACCGTCTAAAGAAAATGAACTTAACGCTTTCAGTAAAGAAGCTTCTTCTTTAAAAAATTTTCATGAAGATAGAGATAAAAAACCTGTAAAAGACAACTATCCAATATCTCCAGAAAATAATATATTAAATGAATTAGCTAAAATAAATAAAGAATTTGATAAAAAAACAAGATACTATAATAAAAAATTCAATGATAGTATTTCTTCAAAAGAAGACATAATGAAGGATTTAAACACAAATCCGACTTATAGATGTCTTCCGGAAAAAGAACCTACATCAGAAGTTGATTATGAAATGGCAATACGTAAAAACAATGCCTGTGAAAACATAAATACGATAAAAGATTTTATTACTTCAATTTTTAAATCTAAAAAATCTAATTAAATTAAGGAAAGAGGGAGAGAATTAAATTTTTATGGCAGACATAAACATTAACGGGAATAAAAAACAAAATCAAAAACTTCAAGGCACTATTAATAGTGTTAAACAGTATTGTGATGCTGATGCAGTCAGTCGTCTGAATAAAGTCGATTTTTTGTTTGATAAAACAATGTCTAAAGGTGAAGCCGGTATTATGGAAAGAAACGGTGAAAAATATCTTATCAGGCTTCCGCAACGCTTTAATACATTTTCTCCTGAAGAGCGCGGAGAAACATTTTGTCATGAGCTTTCGCATGTTGATTTTGCTGAAAAAAACAACACAAAAGGTGATATTCCCAGCAAGGAAGACGAGCTTCAGGCTTATACCAAAGAATATGCCTTTAAACAAAAATTTCTGAAAGACAAAGGAATTGCTTTTACGCCTCCTTCAAAAGAAAAAATAACAGAAATGTTAAATATACATCGCGAATACAGGTGTATTCCTGATAAATCACCCACCACAACTACTGAAGCCATTAAAGCAGAATTTAAGATGGGTGCTTGCGGATTTGTAAAGGATTCAAAGGATTTTATAAATAATTCCATTTTTATGGGGGCAGTAAAAGACATCAAATAAAATGTTCTATATATAAATTTAATTGATTTATTTATTTTACCTGCTTAATATGTTTAGGCAGGTATTTTGGATATAAAAAATGAAATTTAGAGAAGAAAAAGACTTTTTAGGCGCGGTTGAGATTCCTCAGGAAGCTTATTGGGGGATTCATACTTATAGGGCTGTAGAAAATTTTGGGGTTTCGGGATACAAAACCCACAGGGAGTTTATCAAGGCTTTCGGGTATGTAAAATTGGCATGCGCGCTTGTTAATAAGGACTTGAATAAGTGGGAAGCTTCCAAGTCGGGTGCGATAATTGAAGCATGCGAGGAATTAATTCAAGGAAAATTGTATGATCAGGTTGTGGTTGATCCGATTCAGGGCGGGGCGGGAACTTCCTTAAACATGAACATAAATGAAGTTATAGCAAATCGCGTGCTGGAAATTTTAGGGAAAAATAAAGGCGAATACGAGTTTATCGATCCTATAGAAGATATAAATTTATACCAGTCAACGAATGATGTTTATCCGACGGCTTTGAAAATAGCCTGTATTTTGCTTTTGAGAAAGTTTGAAAAAGAAGTTATCGCGCTTCAGGAGAGTTTTCAGGAAAAAGAAAAAGAATTTGCCGATATTGTTAAGGTTGCAAGAACCCAGCTTATGGATGCGGTTTTAATCACGCTCGGGAAAGAATTTTCTGCTTATGCGGAAGCTGTTTCTCGTGACAGGTGGAGAATTTATAAATGCGAGGAAAGGCTCCGCGTTGTTAATATCGGAGGAACTGCCGTAGGCACAGGGCTTTCCTCGCCTAGAAAATTTATTTTCGCTGTTGTTGACAAATTAAGAGATTTAACGGGAATTGGGCTTGCGAGGGCGGAAAATCTTGTTGAAAACACGCAGAATCTTGATGTTTTCGCTGAAGTCA
>MFRJ01000085.1:499-1743 GCA_001784535.1 Candidatus Melainabacteria bacterium GWA2_34_9 | reverse complement strand
ATGATTTAAGGCTTATGAATTCAGGACCTGCCGCGGGACTGGGAGAAATCAAACTTCCGTCCGTTCAGACGGGTTCTTCAATCATGCCGGGGAAAGTTAACCCTGTGATTCCTGAAATGGTTGCGCAGGTGGGCATGAAAGTGCTTGGGAATGATGTGATAATAAATCAATGCGTGGCAGGCGGGCAGTTTGAATTAAATCAAAATATTCCCCTGATTGCGTTTTCTATTTTAGAATCGCTTGAAATTCTTATTAACGCTAATAAAATCTTAAGAGGAAAATGCATTGACGGAATTGAAGCTAACAGGGAAGAAATTAAAAGGCAAGTTGAAAGCAGTCACGCGACTTTAACGGCATTTGTGTCGGAATTTGGTTATAACAAGGTTTCTGAGATTGCGAAAGAGCTTGAGATGACCAATTTGTCGGTAAAAGAGTTTTTGATACAGAAAAAATACCTTACAGAAGATAGGTTTAACGAATTAACTTCGCCTGAAGCGATTTTATCGCTAGGGCATAATTAAGAGGACATAAAAAGAGCATGAATAAACCTTTTATTAAAAATATTTTGAATGTTATTATTGCAATACCTATTGTGGCTATTGTATTCTTAATTTTTTTAAAATTGAAATTTTCGGTATCTGAAATGAAACTCACTGTTATTATAGTTATTATTTTTGTCATGATTGGTACATTTTGGATTCAGTATTTCAAAATGCCGAAAAACGAAAGAAGTTTCGGCGCTGCTTTTAATGCTTGGTTTAATTCTTAATACAAAAAGCTATAAATAAAGGAACAAGTTTGGGGTTTGTAGCGTCAGAATACTTGATAATTTGATAAAGAGTTTAAAAGAAGTTATAATTTTTTATAGTGTTTTCGGGGATAGGTATTTAAATAACGTAAATTGTTAATTAACCGAAAATTATTGTAATTAGTGATTTTAGAGAATGTCATCCTGAGCAAAGCGTGGGATTAAAGATTATATTTGTAAACTGGACAGATTCTTCGGACTAAAGTCCTCAGAATGACAAAAGAAGAGAAAAAATATTGCAAAATTTAATAGAACAAAAAATAAAAATTGAAAACAAAGAAAGCAAGCTTTGCTTTGTAGGCGTTTCTCTTGGCGAATCAGGCTCGGTAGAAACAGGAATAGCAATTATCGACAAGGAAAAGAATTTGCTGAGGGTAGACAAATCATATAATCTTAGCGAATTAAAGTTAAACCTCGCAAGTATTGCACCGCCGGA
>MFRJ01000085.1:0-335 GCA_001784535.1 Candidatus Melainabacteria bacterium GWA2_34_9 | reverse complement strand
CTTTGGAATATTTTGTCTCCTTTGAAAGCCCGAAACGGGACAAACTTTATTCTTTTCTAAGGTTTAGAGTTAATGATAATCCGGACTCTTTTATTCCGGAACTGAAGAACGCCTCACTGGTCAGGGAACTTCACACTTACGGCCAGCTGGTGCCGGTTAAAGCCAAAAAACCGCGCGTCCAGCACGCCGGCTTAGGCAAACGGCTGATGAAAATCGCCGAAGAGCTTGCTTTAAAACACGGGCTTAAAAAAATCGCCGTCATTTCCGGCCTCGGCGTCAGGGGCTATTACCGCAAGCTGGGTTATAGATTACAAGGCACCTATATGGTAAAATAC
>MFRJ01000084.1:9033-9909 GCA_001784535.1 Candidatus Melainabacteria bacterium GWA2_34_9 | reverse complement strand
ATTAATATTTAACATAAATTAAAATCAGTGATATATAATTTAGATATAAAGATGATTAAGTGTTCTATCATTAAGAAATGTTAAGAAATTTAGTCAAAATCAAGATATATCTTATAAAAAATTATCTTAATATACCTTTGTGAAATTTGAATAAATGTTGAATAAACACTAAACATTTTGTATTATCATATGTATAATGTATATATCAAAGTTGATTTATTAAAAACAGAAAGGGGCTGTAAATGAATAAAAAAAATACAAGTTAACAAAAAATTTAAAAAATAATAAACCCGACTTGAATTGATTTGTTGTAAAAATTCAATAATAAGTTTGAGGTCAAAAATATGAGTAATCGAATCGAAAGTATATTGTTTGATGTAAAAGAATCCATAGATGATTTCGGCAATGAAATCAAATTATTAATGGCAGAAGTAAATAGATTATCTGAAAAAGTGCGAATGCTCGAAGAAGAAAAAAATAAATAATTTTATTTTAAAGGCGGCAAATCAATTGCCGCCTTTAAATTTATCTATAAAAATCTTAATTATTTGATGAAGAAATTTTTTCTTCGTATTTTTTTATGTCATCATCTATAATTTTTATTTCTTCTTCAATTTTTGTTTTTTCGTCAGAATTGCTTATCAGGGTTGTGTATTGGGTATAATAATCTTTAGAATTTTTTAAATTATCAACGACTAAAGCTAAAATTTCTGTTTTGGTTAATTTTTTTTCTTCAGGATTTTCAGAAGCTTCAGATGATGAGGATTCTTGATTGTTTACCTGTTTTTCATTGTCAGGTTTATCAAGCTTTGTTATTTCTTTTTCCGCCATATCCTGATATGCCAACCCGATTGTATAATAAGCATCCGCTATGTT
>MFRJ01000084.1:5065-9017 GCA_001784535.1 Candidatus Melainabacteria bacterium GWA2_34_9 | reverse complement strand
GCTAGTTTTAAGGATTCAACAGATTTTTCATATTCTTCATTTTTATAATAAGCGACTCCGAGGTTATAATGATTTTGAGGGAAATTGGGATTTAAGTCGTTTATTGATTCAAGTCTTGCGATAGCTCCTTTTACATCGCCGCTGTTCATAAGTTCGACAGCTCTTTGATTAAGTGTTTGCACGTCGGGATTTGAAATAACTTTTGTACAGGATACAAGAAAAGGTGTTAATGCTAATAAAAATAAAATTTTAATTTTTTTCATTTTAATTTTCTCCAAGATGTATTAAATGCTATTTAACATTATAGTAGAAATAAAATTATTAACCGCTTGCGGATAAAGTTTGTGCTCTTCTATAAGAATTTTTGCGGCGATAACTTCCGCTGTATCCTCGGGTGCTATAGAAACACATGCCTGTGCCAAAATAGGTCCTCCGTCAATTTCTTCAGTAACTAAATGCACAGTACACCCACTTTTATCTGATTTGGAATTTAATACAGCCTGATGAACTTTCATTCCGTACATTCCTTTTCCGCCAAAAGAAGGAAGCAGACTCGGGTGAATATTAAGAATTCTGTTTTCATAAGCTTTTAAAAACGTAGGAGTTATTATTCGTAAATACCCTGCAAGGAGAACAAGATCAATGCTGTATTTGTTTAATTTATTTAATAGGAATAAATCATATTCTTCGTCTGAATCAAATACATCTCTTGCTATATAAACAGCGGGGATTTCAGCATCTTTGGCTATTTTTAAAGCGTTTACATTTTTTTTATTGGAAATAACAAGCGCAATATTTGCATTTGTTATTTTTCCTGTATTTACTGCATTTATTAAAGCCTTAAGATTGCTTCCGTTACCGGAAACTAAAACAGCAATATTTTTTTGCGAAGCCGGAGCGTTTAAAAGCTCATTTGTTTTAAATCCATCCATTTCCTGCGACATAAGTTCCTGCTATTGGTATTGGATTTGGGATTAATTCTTTTGTTTTTTGCGCAATTTCAAGTGAAATTGCTGATTTTACGGTAAGATGAATTGTTTTTATATCAAGTTTTGTTTTGCCTTGCTGATTATTGATTACAGAAGAATCTTTAACTATAGATTCAAGAAGTTTTGAGGAATAATCGAGGTCAACTACATCGCCTGCTTCAAAGTCAATATTCCCTTCCGTTGTGTATTTCTTATCAAGCTGAATTTCCTGCACCACTCTAAGATTAGCTTCTTCGCCAGCCTTGAGCAGATTTTCACCGGGAGCTCCAACATAAATTAACCAAGGATCGTATTTAGCAATGGATTTTGCTATTGCAATCGATGTTTTAAAATCTTTTGCTGCCTGAACATACATAGCTCCGTGAGGTCTTACATATTCTACGGTTAAGTTATAAAGCTTTGCCAGAGAATTTAATGCGCCTATTTGATAAACTACAAGAGCTTGAATTTCTTCTTCATTAAGGGACATATTGCGATAGCCAAAACCCTGAATATCGGGATAGCCAATATGAGCGCCCACAGCAAGGTTGTTTTCCGATGCTAACTTTAACATATTCATTATAGTTACAGGATCTCCGGCATGTGAACCGCAGGAGATATTAACAGAACTTACATATTGTAAAAGTTCAAGTTCCTGATCGTTTTTGTACACCCCAAAACTTTGCCCGAGATCGCAGTTTAAGTCAATATTAATTAGATTTCCCTGTTTTTGTTCTTTTCTTATGCTTGATAATGGAATCATTTTTTATTCTCTCTATTTTTACTTTCAATTCCATTATATTTGTAAGAAAACCTTAAGTCCATAAGGGATAAATAAAAATATCCCTTTATATAAAAAATTTGCAATAAAAAAGGCTTGTTTTGCAAGCCGGAGTTATTTAAGTGTTATCTAGGAGGAGGAGGGATATTTATTTAATATATGCCCGTTAATTGCATTTCTGCAAAACGTTTTCTGGCTTCTTCATTTTGCGCTTTTATAGATTTGCCCATTATTTTATCTAAAAGCTTGTCTGTTGCTTTTGTTGCCATTATGCTGCCTGATATAGCGCCACCAAACATAATTAGCGTTTTTAGTTGTGGCGGAGCAAATTCTTTAGCAATATGAGCTATTAAACCAAATGCAACGGTGGAAACTCCAATTTTGGCTGTTGATCTGACAGTTTGCTTGCAAAAATCACCATTTTTGTAAGACTTATAGAGATCAGGCGCTTCGGTTAAACCTGACGTTAAAAGACCGAATTTTGTTGTTACACCTAGAATATCTGCGGCAATTTTGCCTGCGGCCAATTTCATAGGTTGTGCTTTCATTGCTTCTTTTGAAGCTGTCAAGACTAATTTGCCTGCATCATTAACTTGAAATTTACATTCAAATAACTCTTCAATTGCTTTTTGTGAAGCTTTTGAATCAAGTAAGCTTTTATCAAAACTTTTAATAATATCTTTTGTTTCAGGTGTAAAGTTATTGTTAATAAATTTTTCCAGTAATGTTCCACCAAGGAAGCTGAAATTTGTGACTTCGCCGCCATTTCTTTTGGTTATTCCGGTGGCAGCTTCATCTAGAACATCTTTAAATGCTCTAATATAAAAAGGGAGATTATTTATTTGTCTAACATCTTTTAATGAACCACTCGCACTAATCCCGTCAGCGGACGTACTGCTCCCAAAAGATGGCAAAACTTGTAAAACTTCGCTTACCATACAATAAACTTCCTTCCCAATTTGCTTCCTATTAAATAAAAAAATTTTTTTAGTGCAAATTGCGTCACTTATAATAAATGGTAATAAATCTTTACAATTATAATTTTATTTAGAAACAGATGATTTTAAAATTCGGACAATGTCTTCTGTGGCTTGAGGCTTGGCTAAAATTTTATTTGAGAGCTTCATTTTTTCAAGCTTTTCAGGATTGTTGAAAATATCGAGAATTAATTCAAGAAGTTTTGAAGAATTACAATCAGAATCTTCAAGATATAACGAAGCTCCTGCTTCTTCCATTGCTTTTGCGTTGAATCTTTGATGATCTGCCGCTGCATAAGGATAAGGCACGAGTATAGAAGGAAGTCCGCACAGGTTTAATTCGGAAATGCTTAAAGAACCTGCCCTTGATATAGCCAAATCAGCAGCATTAAGGGGGGTTTCCATATTATTAAAGAAAGGTTTTACAATATAATAAGGATTATTAATCAATTCAGGATGTTTTTTTGTTAATTCTTCAATGTATTTCTCATAATTTTTAGCACCCGTCTGGTGAATTATTTGGAATCCCTCACTTATTAAATCAGGTGCAGCAACGATTATTGCATTGTTTATTGCTTGTGCACCCTGCGAACCTCCTATAACAAGAATTGTTTTTCTGTCTGGATTAAAATTAAGTTCTGTTAGAGCATTTTTTTTGTTTACATGAAGGAAATTTGCCCTGATCGGGTTTCCGTTAAGTACGATGTTTTTCGATGTAAGATGAGATTTTGCCTGTTCAAAGGATATGGAAATTGTTGAAGCCCATTTTGACATAAATTTATTGACAATTCCTGGATGTGCGTCTGGATCATGAAGTACAAAAGGAACATTTAATATTTTAGCTGCAAGAAGTACGGGACCACTGACATATCCGCCTGTTCCAAAAATAATATCAGGCTTGAGTTTTAAAATATAATAACTGGATTTTATTGTTGCGAAACCCAGTTCAATAAACCATTTAATGAGTTTTAAGCTTTTTTGTCTGGGCATTCCTGAAACGTTTATAGAATAAAAATTGATATTTTCGGCAAGAACAATGTCTTTTTCCATGTTTTTTTTACAACCGACATAAAAAATTTTTTCTATGTCATTATCCAGTTTTAATTTTTGTGCAACCGCTATAGCAGGATAAATATGCCCACCTGTTCCGCCCCCTGTAATTAAAACTTTTATTTTTTTACCTTTTGTGGGCATAATGGTCCTCTTGCGGCTGAATTTTTTTGATT
>MFRJ01000084.1:4801-5048 GCA_001784535.1 Candidatus Melainabacteria bacterium GWA2_34_9 | reverse complement strand
CAATAAAATTCCTAACATTCCCATTGTAATTACTATTGAAGTTCCGCCATGGCTTATTAAAGGAAGTGTTACACCTGTTACAGGGAAAACACCGGTTGCTACAGCTATATTAATGAATGCCTGAACTGCAATGGAAAAAGTGATTCCGAAAGCTAAAAGTTTCCCAAAGTGGTTTGTACACCTGTTTGCAATATAAAATCCTCTGTAAATAAATGCAAGGAAAAGTCCTATAAGCGATACTGCTCCA
>MFRJ01000084.1:4578-4758 GCA_001784535.1 Candidatus Melainabacteria bacterium GWA2_34_9 | reverse complement strand
CTTAAATCCCGCTTTTTTATAATTCTCAAAATACTTAAGTGGACTCCGCACCATCATATGCACCTCAAGTCCCAATTTAGTCCCCATCGACGTATATCTTTCAGTATCAGCATATGTCTTATTATTTACCAATGTACCATCAGCAATATCTATCTGCGCCCAGTTGACATATGGTTCCAC
>MFRJ01000084.1:1247-4452 GCA_001784535.1 Candidatus Melainabacteria bacterium GWA2_34_9 | reverse complement strand
AATTGCAGAAGAAACAAGCAAAATAGTAGCCATTTTTGTAAATTCTGATGGTTGAATTCCAAAAAGCCATCTAGCTGAACCATAATCAACCCTTCCAACACCGGGGATTAAAGTAGCTGCCGTTAGAAGTGTTGCCCCCATGGCTATAGGTATTGTCCAGGGTCGCCAAATTTTATAATTAATTTTAGAAGTTGCTACAAGAAGAATGAAGCCTATAATAACTGCTGTGATGTGTTTTATGGGGAAATAAACCGGATTTTGGTATAGTTCAGAACCTTCAGGAGCCCCTGCACTAAAAATCGCCATAATGCCAAAAATTACAAGGCATGCAATAACTATAACTAGCATAGTGTCAGGTGAACCAACCAATTCAGCATTTTCACCGGTTTTTGGTTCGACTACTTTAGTTTTTAAATTTTTAATTCTAGCGTGGCGCTTTTTTGTTACGGACATAATTTTTAAATACTCGACCCCTTTCTTCAAAGTTCTTGAACATGTCGAAGCTCGCACATGCCGGTGAAAGCAAAACAGCTCCGAGGTTAAGTTCTCCTGCTGTATCTATGGCTTCATCAAATGTACTTATTCTATGAATGTTTTTAAATCCTGATTTGATTAGAGCTTTCTCAAATCTGTCAGAAGCTTCTCCGATGAGAATAACAGCATTTGCATGTTTGTTTACTTCAGAACAAAATTCTGTCAAATCTGTCCCTTTATCTCTGCCACCTGCAATAAGCACGACTTTTTTGTCTTCAAAAGCTCTTAATGCACAAATTGTAGAATCACAATTAGTTGCTTTTGAATCGTTATAGTATTCTATGCCGTCAACTGTATCTACATACTCAATTCTATGTTCCGGCGGCGAAAAGTTTTTAATAGTAGATTTAATTGTTTCGACCTTTACACCTGCAATATGAGCTACAGCGATTGCAGACATAACGTTCTCGAGATTATGTTTACCTTTTAAAGGTATTTCATCAAGTTTTATAACTTCTATAATATTTTTATTCTTATCTTTAATTACGATTTGGTTTTCTTTAATAAAAACACACTTATCTTCAGCTTCCCTCCCGAAGAAATACACGTTTGAGTCCATGTCAAGCTTTAAATAAGCAATTTTAAAGTCCATTGCATTTAAAACTGCCCAGGTAGGCTGTCTTCTTGTGAATAAATCTGCCTTGGCTTTAAAATATTCTTCTTCATTTCCATGCCAGTCAATATGATCAGGCGTGTAATTTATATAAACAGCTATTTGAGGCTTAAATGAAGGATTTGTTGCTATTTGATAAGAACTGACTTCTGCAACAAAATAATCAAGGTCTTTCTCCTCCAGTAATGATGTTGGAGGTACACCTATATTTCCGCAAGCCGGAGCTTTAAGTCCGTCGTTTGTAAGGATTTCTGATATAAGTTTTGTGGTGGTGGTTTTGCCGTTAGTACCTGTAATTGCTATAAAAGGAACGTTAGTTTCTTTATACGCAAGGTCAATTTCCCCAAAGGTTTCGATTTTATTGGCTTTTATCAGCTTATAAACTTCCGAATGAGGAGGAATGCCCGGGCTGGTAATTATTACATCGGAATTTAAAATTGTGTCTTCCTTGTTTCCGCCCATTTCTACTTTTATACCAAGCTTTTCCAGTTCGGCGATTTTATCATTATCTTCGGCTGTAGCCTGTCTTTTTTCGCTTATAGTGCAGTTTGCACCTTGCAATGCTAAGTATTTTGCCGCTGAAATTCCGCTTAGCGAAAGACCGAGTATCGTTACATCAACATTAAACCATTTTCTTTTCATAATTTGTTATCCATTAATTATTTTGAATAGAATTAAACTAATAATCGCGAAAACTAAGCCTACTGCCCAGAAAGAATGAACAACCTTTTTCTCTGACCATCCGCTAAGTTCAAAATGGTGGTGAAGAGGGCTCATCTTAAACACTCTTTTTCCTGTTGTTTTAAAACTTATGACCTGAATAATCACAGATAACGTTTCTGCGATAAATATTATACCGATAATTAAAAGCCACAGTTCAAATTTGCCAATTATGCCAAGAGTTCCTAAAAGTCCGCCAAGTGCTACACTTCCTGTATCGCCCATAAACATTTTTGCAGGATTGTAGTTGTAGTACAAGAAACCGACGCAACTTCCTGCTGCTGCCATACAAATTATAGCAATATCATTTCTTCCTAATCCGAAAGAAATAAAGGCACAGGCAATTAATGCAAAAAACATCGTTCCTGAAGAGAGTCCATCAAGTCCGTCAGTTAGATTTACGGCGTTAGATGCTCCAATTATTACAAAAATAGCCCATATAGGGTATAAATATCCTATATTAATTTTAGTCAGTCCAAATAATGAAATTGATGTGTTTCCGTGAAATGTCATATACAATGCTGGTATTAAAGCTATTAATGTTTGTAAAAAAATTTTCCCTCGAGCACTTAAACCTTTATTTTGCTTTTTGGTTATTTTTTCATAATCGTCATTAAAGCCCAGCAGCATAAATAAAAGGAAAGTAATTAATATTATTGTGCAGTCAATATTAAATATACGATTCATTACAAGAGTAACAACCGAAGCTACTATTGCCGGAATAACAATTATCAGTCCTCCTGTCGTAGGAGTGCCGCTTTTTTTTGCATGAGAAGCCGGTCCATCTTCTCGTATGTACTGTCCGTAAAGTTTTTTCTTAAGGAAATCCAGATAAGGCACGCCTGCTAATAATGTAAGCAATAATGCAGTTAAACCGGCGACATATATTAACACTTTTAGTTTTTCCTATTTTTTCTGCCAACAAAATCATATAACAGAAACCAATATAATTAAATTCATTACGCTTTAGTTTTTACTTTTTGCAACTCTTCTGCTATCTCTTCGAATTTCATACTTCTTGAAGCTTTTAAAAGTATTATACTCTTTCCTGATATATTTTTCTTAAGGTAATCGGATGCTTCTTTGTTATTTAAGCATACTTTTATTTTAATATTTATATTTTTTACTGATTCTGCAATTAATTCTGCTTTTTTGCCTACCGTAATAAGCTGAGAAAAATGCTTATCTGATAGAAATTTTCCGATTTCTTTATGCAGATTGTCTTCATATTCTCCAAGTTCTCCCATATCACCCAAAACAAGTGTAATGTCAGAATCAGGATATGTTGAAAATACTGAATTTATGGATGCTTTCATAGAATCAGGATTTGCATTATAG
>MFRJ01000084.1:0-1237 GCA_001784535.1 Candidatus Melainabacteria bacterium GWA2_34_9 | reverse complement strand
CAATTTTAGTGTTATTATCAAGCTTGATAACTCGTCCCCGTTCACCGACAGGCTTATATTTTAAAAGCCCATTCTTGATTTTATTAATAGAAATCTCTGCTAATTTGCCTATTTCAATTGCAGCAATAGAGTTTATTACATTGAATTCGCCATTAACTGCTAACTCATATTCATTTTCGTCATAAACAAATTTAATTGAATTTTCGGTTGATTCAAGTATTTGATAATTTTTCCCGTAAAAAATTTTTTTACCGTTCCATTTACAGAAGTTTTTAATTAATTCATCCTCAAATGCTATAAGAATTCCGGAAGGATTTAAATACTTAACTATTTCGCATTTGGCTTTTGCAATATTTTCAATACTTCCCAGCCGACCTATATGAGCTGTTCCAACGTTTGTGATTATTGCAAAATCAGGTTCAGCGTATTTTGATAAAAGTTCGATTTCTCCTAAGCCCCGCATACCCATTTCCAATACAAGAAATTCTGTATTTTCAGGCATCGACATTAAAGTCTGACAGAACCCAATTTCATTATTGTGGTTTAAAAGTGATTTATGAGTTTTAAAATTTTCAGCAAGTACTGAAAAAACCATTTCTTTCGTTGTAGTTTTTCCAGAGCTGCCAGTTATAGCGATGACTTTAGGATTTATTTTTTTTTTATAAAATTTGAAAGTTTCAAGTATGCTTCTTGAGTGTTTTCTACTAATATTATTAATTTAGTAGGATTATAATAGTCTTGAGCTTTATTATAGTGTTCTTTATCTATAAAATAACCGATACATCCTTGTTTTAAAGCAGCATTTATATAATCATGCCCATCAAATTTTTCTCCGGATAAAGGCAGAAAGATTTCATCTTCTTTAATTAGTCTGGAATCTGTACAAATGCCAACTTTCCCAAAATTACATTTATTAAAAATGATTTCACCGTTTGTTGCTTCAATAATTTCATCGATAGAAAATTTCAATGTTAACTCCTTTCTGACAATTCATAATATATATTATATAGTTTATTATAATTTATTAAAAATTATAGCTTGTTATAATTTTAAATAAATAATTTGGTAATATTTTATGTTTAATGCATCATAATTATTATAAAGTAATTAAGAATATTTTTTTAAAAAATTTATTTTAAATATAAAATCAAATCCTGTATAATATTTAATAAGAAAAATTTGTTCTTGATTTTTATTTTTACTAAATGTAAATTGTTAATTACATTCCGTAATTTTA
>MFRJ01000083.1 GCA_001784535.1 Candidatus Melainabacteria bacterium GWA2_34_9 | reverse complement strand
TTTTTTTAAAGCAATTTAAAGCAGGGTACCATGCCCTGCTATGTTTATTCTATAACAAAAATTTTATTTGCAAAGGGAAAATTTTATTTCTTTATATGTCATTCTCATCAAACGGGTGGAAATCTGTCCCATTTGGCATAAAGTCAAATACTCACTCTATTTCATTCTGAGGGCTTTAGCCCGACGTGGCAATCTGTCGGGCATTGTTATCTGGGTAGATTGCCATGCTCCTTCGTTTTATCTCAGTCGCTCGCAATGACAATGTAGCAAAATAATTTTTTGAAACAGCAATTTTTTTCTTTTACATGTTTTATAGACTTGTGTAAAAACAAAAGAGAATTTTATGAACATCTCCAGAGCAGCAAGAACAGCTTTAATTCCTATTGAAAGAACCATTATAGCCAAGCCGGTAGAATATGCCTATCAATTAGATAGGCAAGGAAACATTCTTTCTGCAAATATAGGTACTAGAACCTGTGTTTCAAGTCCATTTACAAAAGGAGCCCGTATAGGTACACACAATCATCCTGCTTTAAAAAAACGCACTTCTGTTTCAAATGGTTTGTCACCTAATGATATTGGAGCTGGTATAGAAAAATGTCATAATGAAGCTAGAGCAGTCTTTAACATAAAAAACATTGGCAATTTCTGCCATTTAGTTGAAATACCACCTTTAGACAGAGCAACAAAGGAACGACTTTTCAATATTGTAGATGCACAGGATTATTTACTAAGAAAAAATGTTGGAATTTTTTCATTCTCAAACTCAAAAAAATTAACAAAATTAACCAGAGAGTTCTACAAAGAACTTGAAAAAGTTGGTGGACTGAAATTCCGTACAATCAAGCTGCCAGAATTTGAAAATCCATTACAAAAAACAAATATTTTTTCAAGATTTTGGGATAAGCTAACCTCTAAATTTTAATTAATAGTTTCCTCGTGATGAGCCCAGGCGGAATGATTGTGAATACTTTCATGTGCCTCACAATCAACCTCAAACCATGTAACTTCAGGAAGCTTCCTGATTTCGGAAATAACATCTCTCAAGATGTCCTCAACAAATTTTGGATTATTATAAGCCTGTTCAGTCACAAACTTTTCATCTTCGCGTTTTAAAAGCGGATAAATAGGACTGCTTCCGCATTTTTCTATTAATTTTATAAGATCTTCCAGCCATATAATTGTATGAGGATCGTAGCTGATACGGGCTTTTACTATGGTTCTCTGGTTATGAGCGCCGTAATCAGAAATTTCTTTGCTGCAAGGACAAAGAGTAGTTACAGGAACGGAAACTCCCAGTATAAATTTGTAATCCTGCTCGTCTAATACTCCTTCAAAAGAGCATTTATAACCCATTTGACTGGAAAGTTTGCTTAAAGGAGCCTGCTTTTCTATAAAATATTTAAATTCAAACTTAACTTTAGCTTTTTTTGCTTCTAGTCGGGTTTTCATTTCCTGAAGACAGCCTTCTATATCAACGCCGAGAAGATTTTTTTGTCCCCACTCGCAAAGAATTTCAATAAAACGCGACATGTGAGTGCCTCTATACTCTTTTGGGAGAGAAACACTCATCTTTGCTTTTGCGCTGACTACTTGTTCTTTGTCGTTCTTACGCTGAATAATTAAAGGTACTTCAACATCCCTGACGCCAACACTCTGAATATCAATACCCCTATCGTCTTTTGAATTCTGGATGTCTTTAAGTTCTGAATGAGTCATTGGTTATAGCTTATGCTTCAAGTTCAGCATTTTCTGCAGCATCAATATCATCAAATTCTTTTTGAAGTTCATCAAGTTCTTTTGATGAAAGAGCTTTTAAAAGTTTTTTAGCAGCGGCTTTTTGAATATTTAGAGGAGCAACTCTTAATAATTCGATAGCTTTAATCATTACAGGATCGCTGTCGTACCATCTGCTGCCTTTGCCCTGATATTTTTTTACTGTTTGATAAACTTTTTCAATAATATCAGATGCTATAACTTCCTGAAGCTTTAATATGAAGTCAGCAGCCATGTCTTTTGAATCATCAGGAGACATGGATAATAATTCCATTGCTTCGCTTAAAGTTGGGTCATTATCATACCAGCGACGTTGAGAAGGATCCATTTATTTTTCCCCTATAAATTTGTAAATCTAACTATCTAATTATAAAGATACCATGTAATTATAAAGTATAAAGTTTTTTCAAGATACTTCTACTTTTATAATATATTTTTTTCTTATTTAAAATACGTTGCTTATAGGATATTACTTAATTTTAGGAGAATTTTCTCTTTAATATATTATTATATTTTTAGAAATAAATAAAAAAGGGGAATAAATGTCTGAAATAGTAAAAACATGGACAGAATGGCTTAAAAATTCCAGATTTTCATATATGTCAGAGGAACAAAAGCAACAAACGTTTTTGTGGCTGTCTCAGGTAAGAGATAAAGTTTTGGATAGGGCAAACTTAAAACAGGGCGATATTCTTATTGATATAGGAACAGGAAACGGGCTTCTTTCTTTTGGTGCTTATGAAAGACTAAAAGGAATCGGAAAAGTTATAGCCTCTGATGCTTTTATTGATTGCGTTGAAGAGTGTTATAAAATTGCAAAAGAATGCGGCATCGAAAAAGAAATGGATTTTATTCAGACAGATGCAACGGACACAAAACTTCCTGATAACTCTATTGATGTTGTTGTTATGAGGTCAGTAATGGTTCATATTCTTGATAAATCTAAAGCAATAAATGAATTTTTCAGAATATTGAATCAGGGCGGAAGAATTTCAATTTTCGAGCCTATTATAAGCAAAAATACAAAATATTATGAGCTTATGACTCCTGAAAAATATCCAAATTATCAGATTTTAAAAGAAGCAGAAGATAAAATGACTTCTGATGAAAATGATCCGCTTATGAATTTTGATGAGGATTCACTTAAAAAAGATTTTGAAAATGCAGGTTTTAAAAACATTGATATTGATATAGTTGTGCAGTCTTCGACATATCCTGTTTCCAAAGAAATGCTTGATCCGTGGTTTAATACTCCCCCAAGTCCGAGAAGACCTACAGTAAAAGAAAAATACCTTCAGCATCTTTCAGAAAATGAGGTAAACGAATTTATTGAGAGATTAAAACAGGATTTAGACGGAAAGACAATAACTGTAAATTCGCCAACAGCTTATATTTATGCTGAGAAATAAGGAATATTAATAATGAAAAAAAATTGTTGGGAATTTACAAACTGCGGAAGAGAACCCAGCGGCAAAAATGTTGATGAATTTGGAGTATGTCCGGCAGCTGTTAACAAAAAATATAACGGATTAAATCATGGTAAATGCGCAGGCAGAATCTGTTGGGCTGTTACAGGGACTTTTTGTGACGGAAACATTCAAGGTACATTTGCTAAAAAATGGTATAATTGCTCAAAATGTGATTTTTTTAAACAAACTAAAGCAGAAGAAGGTCCTAATTTTCTTACTTTTCCAAAAAAATTAAACAAATTACATACAAGTCATGAAAATATTGACACTCGTCTTATTATTCCTCAAAATACTCAAAATAAATTAATTAACACTCCAACAGAATTTATTGATGAAACAGAGATACACCCTCCCGTAATAATTAAATATAAAGAAATAGAAAAAATTCTTTTTAGTGAAATTAATGACAAAGTAGATATAAACACTTGCATTAATCAATTAAAAATTAGTGATAATGCTGTTTATTCTCATACTATTAACGTTTCGGTTTTAGCTTCTGTTTTTGGAATAACACTAGGTCTTGGATCAACTTTGATAAAAGAATTAACCATTGCAGCTTTATTGCATGATATAGGCAAGATAAGAATTCCGAAAGATATATTATATAAGTCGGATAATTTGAAATTTAATGAAATTGAGCTTATTGAAAATCATACCAGATTAGGTTATCAATTGATCAAAAGTATGGGATTGCCTGAAAAAATAGCTGAAGTTTCATATAATCATCATGAAAGATTAGATGGTCAGGGGTATCCGAGAAAGTTAACAAAAGATAGCCTGTCTTTATATACTCAAATAGTATCAATAGTTAATGCATACGATATTTTATCAGCTAAAGAAAAAAATTCAGCTAAAGAAACCGTAGGGATTATGATATCGGAAGCACAAAAAGCCTATAGCCTTGATTTGTTATACAGGTTTATAAATATTGTTTTTAAACAAGATAAAGATTTTGTAAAACAAAAATTTCAGGCGTTTATTAATTAATTTTATAAAAAATTATTCTGCTGTAATAATTTTAATTTCAGGCAGGGAACCGACTTGATTACGTCCGTTGTGTTTAGCCCTGTAAAGCCCCTGATCGGAAAATTCTATAAGCTCGGTTGAGGTTTTACCGTCAATAGGATAAACAGCAACCCCTAAACTTATTGTTACATTAACAGTAAGACCTTCCGCAAGCTCAAAATTTCTATCCGCAATGGCTCTGCAGATTCTGTTTGCTGCGTTTATTGCTTCTTCAGTATTTGCGTTGTCGAGAACCACTACCATTTCTTCGCCGCCGTACCGTGCGACTAAATCAGGAGACTTAACAGCTTTTCTAAGTGTTTGTCCGACCTGTCTTAAAACTTCATCGCCAGCCTGGTGCCCGTAAGTATCGTTGAATTTTTTGAAAAAATCAATATCTATAAGAATTAACGCAAAACGTGTGTTGTTTTTATCAGCTTTTTTCATGCATTTTGTCAGATGTTCCTGAAAATATCTGTGATTAAACAGGTTTGTAAGTCCGTCTGTGGTTGCAAGCTTATAAGTGTAATCAAAATCCTTGGATTTAAGAACGTATTTGATAATAAACATAAAGGTAAACGTAAGGATTACAAATACGACCTGAGGCAGTATATCAAACCATAAGTTGTGTTCGTTAAGCATATAAGAAGCAAAACCAATATAAGAAGATAAAATTAGGATAGAAATTAAGGTTGAAATAAGGGGCTGCCTGATTTTTATAACGGTAATTGCTACTAAAAGCCCCAGTAAAAGACAAATTCCAAGATTAATATTGCCTGTAATTTTTGTTATAGGGTTATTGTCGAGAAGATTATTAAAAACAGTTGCCTGTACTTCAACACCAGGGTAAATAGGACTTAACGGTGTAGTTTTAGAGTCGTATAAAGAGGTTGCGGTTACGCCAAGAAAGACGATTTTATCCTTAAAATCACCTTTAACTAATGGTGATACCGGCGGTAACCCCTTTTTTTCGTTTTCTATGGATTTATAAATTTTCCAGAACGGAACATAAGTAAATTTATATTCAGGACCATACCA
>MFRJ01000082.1:26680-27499 GCA_001784535.1 Candidatus Melainabacteria bacterium GWA2_34_9 | reverse complement strand
TCTTATCTCAAGCATAAATGCTTCAAAATTCACAACATCATTGAAAAAAAATCTATTAATTTTAAACTCATCTTTACAGATAAATTCTGCTCATAACGAAATGGGGGCTTCAGATCCGACTATTGTTGATGACGCGACTTTAGCAGCATGGTTTATCACAGGAAGTGCTTCAGGTACGACACCAACTAATTTAGTTGTATTACAATGGACTCCCGGTGATAATAGTGTATGGTTAACTGACAGTACAAGATTATCATTTTTTGATACAGGCGGTGGTACTGGTTGTGCAACTCAATCAGCTAATTCATTTGACCCAACAGCTCCTGATGCATGTTATGTTATTGTTGACACAAACGGAGATAAAAAGCCGAACGCGATAGCTACTAATGCTGGAGTGGGTGCAGCAGATGTATGGATTCTTGGTATAACTCCGAATAGCATAATCCCTGTCATTTTATCTGCCGCCACCACAACTGTTGCTGCGCTTACAGATGTTAATGGCAACGCTATGGTTCCACCATATACACAAATTGGCAATGGCAATAGGGCCTCTTATTCTGTTATGACAACCGGTAATACATAGACTGCTTAATATAAAAGAAAGGAATAATTTTAATACATTTCAAAATGTGTTAAAATTATTACGTTTTTAAACGCGGCGAATTTAAGGAAAAAATATTATGTCTGAATTAAAACATGTTTATATCTCTGATATTGCAAATTACGAAGGTCAGGATGTCTGTCTAAAAGGCTGGCTATACGGAAAAAGATCCAGCGGAAAACTGCATTTTCTTCAAGTAAGAGACGGTACAGGAATAA
>MFRJ01000082.1:21783-26517 GCA_001784535.1 Candidatus Melainabacteria bacterium GWA2_34_9 | reverse complement strand
ATCTCATGATTATCCGATTACTCCTAAAGAACACGGGGTCGCTTTCCTCATGGAAAACAGACACCTCTGGCTAAGATCTCCAAGACAGCATGCCATAATGAAAATCAGAAATGAAATTATAAATGCCGTAAGAAATTATTTTAATAATAACGGGTTTTTATTAGTGGACGCGCCTATATTTACCCCTGCTGCCTGCGAAGGAACTACAAACCTGTTTGAAGTAAATTATTTTGACGAAAAAGCTTATTTAACCCAGAGCGGTCAGCTTTATATGGAAGCAGCAGCTATGGCTTTCGGAAAAGTTTATTGTTTTGGTCCGACTTTCAGAGCAGAAAAATCAAAAACAAGAAGACATCTGACCGAATTCTGGATGGTCGAACCTGAAATGGCTTATTTTGATTTACAAATGGACATGGATTTAGCTGAAGATTTCGTGGAATACGTAGTTCAACAAGTTGTAAAAAACAGAAGAAAAGAACTTGAAATTCTTGAAAGAGATGTTTCAAAACTTGAAAATATCAAAAAACCTTTCCCAAGAATCACTTATGATGAAGCTATTCAGATGCTTAAAGATGCGGGCAAAGAAGTTGAGTGGGGAGATGACTTCGGCGGCGACGAAGAAACTGTTATTTCGGAAAAATTTGACAGACCTGTTCTGATTCACAGGTACCCTGCCGAATGTAAAGCTTTTTATATGAAACAAGATCCCGAAAATGCCAAACTTGCTCTTTGTGTTGATATGATTGCTCCTGAAGGCTACGGAGAAATTATTGGCGGTGGACAAAGAGAAGAAAATCTTGATGTTCTTCTCGGAAAAATAAAAGAGCATAATCTTCCTGAAGAAGCTTTTTACTGGTACTTAGATTTAAGAAAATATGGAACCGTACCTCATTCAGGTTTTGGTCTTGGAATTGAAAGAACGGTAAGCTGGCTTTGCGGTTTGCATCATGTACGCGAAACCATTCCTTTCGCTCGTCTCATGGATAGAATTAAGCCATAAAATTATTAAAAATAGAAAAATTTTTCACTCATAAAAGCTCCTATTTTTCCAGCTTGCTTAAGATTTAAAGTTTTTATTTTTTGGTTAATTTTTTCTTTTAATAACTCATTCTTTTACAATAAAAAAAAGACCTACTAAAAGGTCTTTTAAAAAAGTGCCCTGGGCCGGACTTGAACCGGCACTAGGTGTGAGCCTAATCGGATTTTAAGTCCGACGCGTCTACCATTCCGCCACCAAGGCATATTTATTTTTTATTGCTTAAACATAATATAATAAACTTTTTTTTTAGTCTATACGTTCATTTTAAAAAATTTTATATGTCAAAAAATTTTTTTATGCTAAACTAAAGATTGATTTTAACAATGGGGAGATGGCCGAGTGGCTGAAGGCGGCACCCTGCTAAGGTGTTATGTGGGCAACTGCATCGAGGGTTCGAATCCCTCTCTCTCCGATTTAAAAAACTCCGCTAATAGCGGAGTTTTTTACTGTTGTTAAGTAAATAGAAATAAATTTGATTAATTCAAGTACAGCCTACACAATTTGAGCATCAGCAAAGCATTTTTTAAGCTTTTTAATTAAGACTGCACTGAAAATAAGCGAGCAGCTAAAAAGCGCGACGGCAAGTCCTATCCATAACCCAAAGATTTTAAGGTTTTTAACAAATGCAAGATAAATGCCAAGAGGCAATCCAACTGCCCAATAGCCAAACAGCATAGTAAATAAAATAGGTTTAGTGCTTCCAAGACCTCTTAAAGCTCCTGACAGAGTAATCTGGGTTCCGTCAAATATTTGAAATAATGCTGCTATAAATAACAAGCCTGAACCTGTCAGTATTATTTTTTTGTCTGTTGAAAATATTGCCATTAAACCTTCAGGAAAAGACAAAAACATCAAAGCAAAAACACTCATTACAACAAAAGACAGACTTAATGCTGCAATTAAGTTATCTTTTATATCTCTATAATTTTTAGCTCCGTAGGCATATCCTACCCTTACACCTAGTGCATTTGATATGGCAAGCGGAATCATAAAGGTAATTGACGCAAATGTAAAAACTATACTGTGTGCTGCAACTTGAACAGTGCTTATGTTTCCGACCAGTATAGTGACAAAACTAAAAGCTGAAAGCTCCAGAAGCAGACTTAGTGAGATTGGATATCCTATATTAAGTATCTTTTTGAGATATTGCTTATCAAAATAAAAATCTTTTTTGAAAAACTTATGACAATAAATTATAAGAGCAAGTCCCATTAAACTCCTTACGATAAGTGTTGCAATCGCAAGCCCTTGCACTCCTATTGTCGGGATAAATTTGTATCCGAATACAAGTATCCATGCAATTAAAAAGTTTAAAAATACTGCCAATATCGCAACAGTATTTGCAAATAAAACATCTTCATAAGCCTGCAAGAATTCTTTTAATGCATGATAAATATACGCCCCGAGAAATGAAAAACTGCAAATGTAAATGTATTCCTGAATATATGGGATTAGTTCCTTTTCAAAACCCATATAAGGTATTATCGGAGTCATAATTAAAGTTATTATCATAAAAATAACTGCTAAAGCGGCAGCATAAATAAGAGTAATATTTAAAAATTTGTTAATGTCAGCATTTTCTCCTCTTTTTTTTGATAAAACGGGAGAAATACTAAGCAACAAACCAAAACCTGTCATAAAAATAATTGTGATTATTGCATTTGCTATGCTTATTGAAGCAACTGTATTTACTCCGTGTCTGGCTGCAACAAGAACGTCTCCTGCTCCGATAAGCATTTGAGCAAGTTGACCAAGAATTATCGGAGATGCAAAACATAGCAAACTTTTTATATTTTTAAAAAAATTCATAAATAACTTTAAAAAACCAAATATTAACTTATTAAAATAATAGCTTAAAAATCTTATTGATTTTTTAGTATTATAAACTTATAGAGAGATTAACACTATTTTTTAAAAAATCAAAAGGTAACAAAATTTGACTAAAACCACTTGTAGCAAAGAAGAAATTATTTTAGAAAAAATAAAAAATATCATTTTAGAAAAAAATGACTGGCTGGAAATTCAGGAAGTTGCTGATATTTTCGGTGTGGAAAGACAGCAGCAGCTATTTGACGCAGGTCATAATTCTACAATAGCTCAATTAATTAACAGATACTTAAAAAAACAGGGATTTAAAACACAAAAAATTAATTTTGAAGATGAATCATACTGCATCTGGGTTTGTGCTCCTGATGTACCAGAAAATAATCTGGATAATATTTTGAAGAATAAATATGTTTGTAATTACACTATTGCCGAGAAAAAAGCTAAAACCAATATCAACAAATCAGTGCCTGTTATTGATGAAGACTTAGAGGGCACAAAAGAAGATAATGAATACCTGAATAAAATTATCGGAACAATAAATAAAGGCGAAAACGTTTTCATCACAGGTTATGCAGGCACAGGAAAAAGTTATATTCTGAACAAATTAAAAAAGCTGTTTAAAATTGATGTGACAAGCACAACAGGTCTTGCCGCCGTTAATATTCAAGGTCAGACTATTCATTCATGGGCAGGTGTCGGAATTTGCAACAAGCCTGTAAATGTAGTTGCTGAAAATATACTTAAAAGGTCTAAACTAAAAAAGCAGGTTTTAAATTGTAATATTCTGGCTATTGACGAGATTTCAATGCTTGATGCAAGAACTTTCGATTATATTGATACTGTTCTAAGAATGGCAAGAGATATTGACGAACCTTTTGGCGGTATACAGGTTTTATTATTCGGAGACTTTTTTCAATTGCCTCCGGTAGAAAAATACGAAAAAGGATTTTGTTTTTCGAGTAATTGCTGGAAAGAACTGAACCTAAAAACTGTCTTTCTGGAAAAGATTTACAGGCAAACTGATACTAAATTTATAAGATCTTTAAATAATATAAGAATGAACAGCATAACTGAAGAAGATCTTGAGCTTTTTTACAGCAGAGAAGTAAAACACAATACCTATAATTCAGATATTTTGCACATATTCAGCACAAATAAAGAGGCTGATAATTATAACAATCTTAAATTTAATTCTGTTAAAAACCCCGTCCATACGTTTATTTCTGAAGATAAAATTCATAAAAAAAAGGAAGTTATTGAAGTAGACAAAGAAAATTCCCCAAAAACCTTATCAAAATATGATTTAATGACACTGGAAATGTTTGATAAATACTGCAAAGCTCCTCAAATACTTGAATTAAAAGAGGGCTGCAAAGTAATGCTGTTAAAAAACCATAATTTTGCTAAAGGCTTAATAAACGGTTCCTGCGGCGTTGTGCTTAAAATAGAAGCAGACTCTATATTAGTTAAATTTGACAACGGTATTGAAGAATCTATAACTAAAAATACTTTTGAATATTACAAAGAAGGAGAACTTGTTTCCTCCAGAGATCAGTATCCTCTGAGATTAGCCTACGGAATCACTATTCATAAATCGCAAGGTATGACTTTAGATAAGCTTGTTGTTGATTGCAACAGAATATTCGAATGCGGACAAGCTTATGTGGCACTAAGCAGGATAAAAACGTTAGACGGCTTATACTTAAGATCTTTTAATCCCAACAAGGTAGTTGTAAATGAAGAAGTTATAAACTTTTATGACTCGTTAAAAAACAAGACATAAATACACTTGATAAGTTAATAGTTGAATAGCAGAGTAACATTATAATTTTTTAATATTTCTTTATTTTTTCGAAGAAGCCTTATGG
>MFRJ01000082.1:10143-21760 GCA_001784535.1 Candidatus Melainabacteria bacterium GWA2_34_9 | reverse complement strand
AATTTAGATCAAAACCAAAACGGAACAATGGATTTCGAAGATTGAATGAAAATAAAAGGACAATTTAAATCAACTATGTGGCAGCCGATTTAAAAATTTTTTATTTCGTTACTATTTATATTTAATAATACGGGATCGGGTGTTTTATAAACTTCACCTGATTCTGTATTGTTTATGATTGTAACTCCTGCCCCAATAATACATTCCTGAGCAATTTGTATTCCGTTTCTTATGGTACAGCCGGCACCAAGAAAGCAATAATTTTCAATTTTTACAAAGCCTGCTATTGTCACCCCGGGAGCAAGAAAACAATTATTTCCAATTATAGAATCATGTGAAATAATACTGCCGGACCATATTATATTATTATTTCCAATAACGGCATCCGGCTGAATAACACAACCTTCAAATATAAAACAATTATCTCCGATTTTGTTATTCCAATATATTGACTTAGAACTTATATAATTTGCCAGTTTAAAACCTTTTTCTTTAGCCTTTTGATAAATTTCAGCCCGTACTTTATTTATTTTTGTATAACCAACGGCTATAAACATTTCGTATTCATCAGGTGAAAAAATTTTTTCTATATTTTCAAACTCATAACAGGGTACATCACAAAATTTATCTTCTTTGAAAAAATTTTTTTCAACAGTAAAAGCACTTATGGAATAATCAGAATCATTTTCAAAATAAAATTTAGCCAGTTTTGCAAAATCACCTGTTCCGAATATTATTAACTTTTTCATTTAATCGTCCTTATTATTTGTTTTTATTATAAATATTTTTCGCACCATATTTGAAAATTCAATAATGTCCATATTTGCGCAGGATTTTTTTGATTTTGAATAAAATGAGAATCTAAAATTTCTTTTACTTTAGAATAGTTTAAAAATTCAAAACTTTTAACAGATTTTTCTGATAATTTATCATAACAAAAATCTTTCATTTTATTATTCATCCAGTCATAAATTGGCAAAACAAATCCTTCTTTTGGTCTTTTAAGAATATCTTCCGGCAAAATACCATTAAGACTTTCTTTAAGAATATTTTTAACAACTCCGTCTTTTATTTTTAAATATCCGGGTATTGTTGCAGCAAATTCCATCAATCTATAATCTAAAAAAGGCGATCTTACTTCTACAGAATGCGACATTGAAAGAATATCCGAGTAAGAAAGAACCTGATCCGGAAGTTGTGTATTAAATTCCATTTCCAAAATTCTATTTAACGGGTCCGTGGCTGTTAAATTTTGAAAATAATTTTTTATTAGATCATAAGTAGTTTTATCGTATAAGTTATCTTTAAAATTGTTTGTAATTAATTCTTGTTTTTCCTTATCTGAAAAAAGATAAAGGGAATAACGCCAATCGATTTCATTTCCGTTTGTTTTTTGATATAAATTATCCAAAAATTTTATATCACAGGGTTTGAACAATTTTTTATCATCTTCCGTCAAAGTATTATTTAAATATTTATTATAAAGTTTTTTCCAGTAATACATTGGTTGAGCAACTCTATGAGAAAGATAACTGCCAAAAAGCTCATCCGCCGCATCTCCTGCAAGAGCAACTTTTACATGTTTCTTTATTATTTTTGATAAAAAATAAGTTGAACAAGTTCCCGAAAATGGCTGATCAAAAGCATTTATGATATTTTCCATATCGTCCATCAACTCTTTACAAGACATAAAATACTCATAATGCTCTGTATTAAACATTTTATGAACTTTTTGAGCATAAAATATGTCTGCATCCTTATTTTCAAATTCATCTTCATATCCTAATGAAAAAGTTTTTACAGGTCTGTTTGAAAGATTTGCCATTATGGCAACAACAGCACTGGAATCCACTCCCCCACTCAAATACGCTCCATAAGGAACATCACTTTGCATTCTAAGATTTACGCTGTCTTTTAATAGTTCTAATAACGTCTTTTCTGCTGATTTTTCATCTAAATCATGATTTTCTTTAAAAATTAAATTCCACCACTTCTTTTTAACAACATTACCTTGAGAAAAAATCATTAATTCACCGGGCAATAAAGAATAAATGTCTTTAAAAGCTGTTAAAGGTGCAGGGATGTTTCTTAAAGTAAAATAATGGTAAAGAGCTTCATAATTTATTTCTCTTTTACTACAAGGATTTTCAAGAATTGCTTTAATTTCAGAACCAAAAATTAAATTGTTTTCAATTATAGAATAAAAAAGAGGTTTTACTCCTGCTCTATCTCTTACTAAGATTAATTTTTCAAGATTAGAATCCCATATAGCAATTGCAAACATTCCATTTAATTCATTTGGAAAATCAAGACCATATTCTTCATATAAATGAAGAATAACTTCTGTATCTGAATGATCCGTATAAAAAGAGTGCCCGAGGTTTTCAAGTTTTTTTCTCAGCTCTTTATGGTTATATATTTCTCCGTTAAATACAACCCATATAGTTTTATTTTCATTATGAATAGGTTGTTTCCCATATTGCAAATCAATTATGCTTAATCGATTCATCCCCATACTTATATTTTCACCAAAATACATCCCTGTATCATCAGGACCTCTGTGAAAAATCGAGTTTAACATTTTTTCTAAAATTTCAGGAGATTTTGCTCCGGTAAAACCTGCTATTCCGCACATATTTTTTGTTTTTTTGTTTGTACTTCTACGTATTCCGAACTCGCAGCCTGCCAATCTTTACAATTCTTACAATTGTCAGGTAACTTTGAAAATTCATGATCAATATGCATTTGCCTTAAAGTTTTTAGCTTACTATTCCAGACTTCTTCCAGCGTATTTTCTTTTATATTTCCGGCTACAAAGCTTGCATCAAGGTCTACGGCACAGGTTACAACATCACCTGTGTTGACAATCGACATGGTTTGCATCGCCCAATGACAAGGCCATCTATTTTCATTATCCAGTATTAAATTCGGCGCATTTACTTTTCCTGCCCAGCTTACCATTGGACGAATTTTTACAATAGCGCCTTTTTCCTGCCAGAATTTTATAAAATCTTCTTTTTCTGCTCTATTTATATCCATTTCAACAAACTGGACAAATACTTTAGGAGAATCGGTATTTAACTCGGATTTAAGTTTAAGCAGGTATTCAATGTTTTTTACTGTTCTATCATAATCTCCGCCAACTCTCGTTTTTGAATAAGTTTCGGTAGAAAAAGAATCTATTCCTATATATATGGCATCAAGACCACTTTCTATTGTTTTTTGAGCCATTTCTTCGTCCATAATTGTTGCGTTTGAATTCAAGACAACATCGGTCATACCTTTTGATTTTGCATATTTTATAAAATCGAAAATAGAAGGATTTTTTCTACCCATCATAAAGGGTTCTCCGAAAAAAACCATCCATACCCTTGTATTTTTATCCTTTTCGGCAATTTCATCTATTATTTTTGTAAAAAGATCCCAGGGCATATAACCTTTTTCACGTTTCATCTTTCCATGAAAACACATGCTGCATCGAAGATTACAGTAATTTACGGTATCCAGTAATACGACTTTTGGAAAATTCCCGGAATCCTTTATTCTATTTTCTAAAAAACTTTCTTTTGTCATAAATTTTGCCTTGGTAAAGTTGTTTTAATATATTATAAAATATTTTATTATCGTATTCTTTTTATTTATATATCTTAACAAAATTGATAAAAAACTTTATACATTGTAAATTTTTACTTAAATAGCAAAATATAATTAAAAGAAAATATTTATAAGGAAGTTTAAAATATGAAAACAAGACTTATGGACTTTATTCATTGTCCTGATTGTAAAGGTGAATTAAACCTTACCGTTATTGAACAAGTTAATGATGAAATTCTCACCGGGGAAATAATTTGCAGCAGTTGTAATAATAAATATCCGATTATAAAGGCAATTCCCCGTTTTTTAGACAATATAAAATCCGAAGAAGATTTAAGAAAACTGTATGCTGATTCATTTGGACATCAATGGACAACATATGATTGGCTTAGAGATGTTGATGAAAAAGAATTTTTTACAATAACTGATCTAAAAAAAGAAGACCTTGAAAACAAAATAATACTTGATGTTGGCTGTGGCGGAGGAAGATTTGCAAGATGTGTTTCTGAATATTCCAAAGAATTTTTCGGATTTGATTACTCTATTGCAGTAGAAAAAGCATACGAATTGTGCAAAGAAAACCCTAACGCACATTTCGTTCAATGCGATGTGAACAAACATCCATTCAAGCCTAATATGTTTGATTTTGTATACAGTCACGGTGTATTACACCATACTCCAAATACTAAAAAGTCTTTTGATAACATACCCGATCTTGTTAAAGAAGGCGGTTATCTTTATATTGCTGTTTTCAGAAAAGCTTTTATTCTTCTTAGATTGTCTGATTCTTTCTGGAGAGCGATATTAAACAAATTACCTTATAACATTCTCGACAAAGTTTGTGAAGCATTAAGCTATTTATGTTATATTCCGTTCCCTGTATTTTTTAAAAGATTTTTTTGGTTTTCTCTTCAAGAGACTAAAGAAATTAGAAAATGCTGTTTATTTGACTGGTATGCTCCTAAATATCACCATGAACATACTGCCAGAGAAGTTATGAAATGGTTCACGGATGCAGGATATAAAGATGTTAAATACATAGATGCCTGGCCTTATTGCCCTGAAAAAAGAAAGTATGCCGTACCCGGATTCTGGCAAAGTTTCCGTATCGGACAATTGCTGGGTGTTATTGGTAAAAAATAAAATTGTTTCTATAAATTATTTTCACAATTATAGACTTTTTTTACTATAGCTCTTGGTCTATTTTTGGTTTCAAGGAGTGTTTTTGACAAATAAACTCCAATAATTCCTTGATTAAAGATAACCAAGCCTCCTAAAAACCATAAAGACACCAGTATAGACGTCCAGCCCGGCACATTAACATTAAAAAACAATTTTTGCATAATCAATAAGATTATTACAATAGAAGCTAAAGCCATTAAAATAAAACCTAAGACAAAAATATATTCTAACGGTTTTATTGTAAAAGATGTAATTGCATTAACAGCTAATGCAATTTTTTTACTTAAAGTATAAGTGCTTTTTCCTTTGCTGAATTTTTTAATTATTATGGGTTTTTGGTTAAAACCTGTTAAAAACCAAATACCGCCTAAAAACATTTCTTTTTCGGGAAATTCCAGTATAGCTTGTGTATAACGCCTTGTAGTTAATCTTGAATAACAAAAATTCGGGGGGATTTTAAAATCTGACAAAGAATTAAATAAAGTAAAAAACAGTTCTCCTGAAAATTTTTCAAATAAATTCCCTTTGCGTGCTTTTTGAATTCCATAAACCACATCAACGTTTGTAGAATTGATCATTTCTGGCCAATATTGTTCAATAAGTTCAGGAGGTTCCTCTAAATCGCAGTCTACAAAAAAAACATAATCACCTGTTACATACTCCAGCCCTGTAACTATAGCATTATGATGCCCAAAATTTCTTGATAAATCAACTATTTTAATTTTTTTGTCAGACTCAAATAATTCTAGAACAATTTCAAGAGAATTATCCGGCGAACCATCATTTACAATAATAATTTCATAATCATCCGTAATTTTTTTTACGGAATTTGTAATTCTTTCATAAAATTCCTTTAAATAAGGAGTTGAATAATATAATGTTGTTAAAACTGAAAGTTTCATCTTTTCCTCAAAAACTTTTCATAAATTCAGTAGATTTAGGTCCTTCGTTAAATATTAAATCTATTATACTCACATAATGATCAAAAGGCGGATATAATTGATTATATTCTGGATATTCAGAATAATCCATCCATTTTACATTAATTTTTTCAGATTCAAAAAGATTTTCATCCAAATAAGCTTTGGCAGCCGGTCCTGAAATATATTCCGAAGCCCCTGCTTCTTTACAAATACTAACTAATCGTTCTGTTTTTTCGTCCAGAAGCTTGTAATCTGAAGAAAAACTGATTTTGGCAGTTATTCCCAGAATGTTATTTATAGTTTTTATAAATTTATAATTAATTTCGCTTAAATATTCTTCTTCTGTATTCAAATACAACTCTTTAAAAATATCTTTATAATCTTTAAAGAATTGCGCTTTTGCATAATAAGTTTCAAAAGTGCTCCAATGTTTTTTAGCCCATTTTTTATCAGCTATCTCAACATCTTTGATTTTTAAAGCTGTTGAAATTCTGCCTTTATTTTTTACCGGAATATTAATCCATTTAGTTCCCTGTGGCGTTTTTATTTTGTTTCTGTTTCTCCAGTCGTTTTTTGTATACTGTACGTCATCAAACAAGATAAATTCATCAACAAGGTTGATAAGATCAAAATATCCCTTCCAGGGAATATAATTAGATTGTAATATGGCTACTCTTTTATTTTTTTGCATTGAATTATAAATTCCATTGGTGTTTGGTATTTAGACGGCATTAATTTTAATAATTTAATTAACTTTGTTAAAGTTAATAGTTTATAAATAACAAAAATAAATTTTGGAATTCTGTTTTTGAATTCTTTATTATTAGCATCAGATAATCTTTTAAACGATTCATAAATAATTTCATGATTAAATTGTACAGATAGTTTTCTCTGTTTTGAATAATTAACAATTTGATTATAATTAATAAAATTTAAATCATTCCACAATTCATGTTTTTCTTTAATTTTATTTTTAAATATAAATTCATTTATTTTTTTGCCAAAAGGAAGCAAAAACATCCTGAAATGCGGTTCATAAGGAATTAAATAGTTTGGGCAATGAATAAAAACTTTTCCGGCATCCTTAAGCACATTTTTCATATTATCAAGAGCTTTAAAAGGTTCTTCAATATGTTCTAAAACATTAACCAAAAAAACAAAATCATATTTTTCATCAGAGCTAAAATCTTCTGCTTTTGAGGCTATAATTTTAAAATTAATATTATTCAGCTTGCAATATTCCAAAACTGCTTGCTGCATTAAATTAAAACACTCAAAACCTCCGCTAACCGGTTCCAGAGCAGTAATATTAAGTCCTCTATAAGCCAGATATGAAGTTAACAAAAAAGAACCTGCTCCTACTTCTAATATTTTGAATTCTTTATTATTCTCAAAATCAAGAAATTTTTCTATTCTATTAAAGCCAAATTCCGCTTCTTCAATATAAGCCTTTATTAATTTGTCATCATTATTAATTTTATCTTGCGGGAACAGCTCTTTAAAAAACTCTCTTATATTAATTTTGGTATCCATTTAGTAATTCCGTTTGTTATAAAGTTATAATAAATATATAATAATCTATTATAACTTTATATTGGGAAATATTTATTAGCAAATTATGATTCCATTTAATAAACCTTATTTAATAGGTAAAGAACTCGAATATATCAAACAGGCAATAGAAAAAGAGCGTTTGGCCGGAGATGGCGAATTTACAAAAAAATGCAACAAATGGATTGAAGACAATATTAAATGTAAAAAAGCTCTTTTAACTCATTCCTGTACTGCCGCTCTTGAAATGGCAGCAATATTAATTGATATTAAACCCGGCGATGAAATTATAATGCCGTCTTACACTTTTGTTACCACAGCAAATGCCTTTGTTTTAAGAGGCGGAGTTCCTGTATTTGTTGATATAAGACCTGACACTTTAAATATTGACGAAACAAAAATTGAAGAAGCAATAACAGAAAAAACAAAAGCAATTGTTACCGTGCATTATGCCGGTGTTCCATGTGAAATGGATAAAATTATGGATATAGCAAACAAATTTAATTTATATGTTATTGAAGATGCTGCACAGGCAATTTTTTCCCTTTATAAAGACAAAAAAGTCGGAAGTATAGGGCATTTGGCTACATTAAGCTTTCATGAAACCAAAAATATTATTTCAGGAGAAGGCGGAGCTTTATTAATTAATGATGAAAAATTTATTGAAAGAGCTGAAATAATCAGAGAAAAAGGAACAAACAGAAGCAAATTTTTCAGAGGGGAAGTAGATAAATATACCTGGGTAGATATAGGTTCTTCTTATTTGCCTTCTGAATTAATAGCAGCATTTTTGTTTGCCCAGATGGAAAAAGCAGAACAAATTACAAACAAAAGAAAGCTTTTATGGCAAAAATACAATGAAGAATTAAAAAAGCTGTCTGAAATCAGAATTCCTTTTATTCCTGATTATATAAAACATAATGCTCATATGTTTTATGTAATCACTAAAAGTTTTAAACAAAGAACAGAATTAATTAAATTTTTAAATTCTAAAAATATCAGTTCCGTGTTTCATTATGTTCCTCTTCACGATTCTCCGGCAGGGAAAGTTTTTTCAAGAAGTTCAGGAAATCTTGAAATAACAAATATCATCAGTGATACTCTTTTAAGATTACCTTTATTTTATGATTTAAGCGAAATAGAAGTAAATAAAATAATAAAAGCTCTTAAAGAATTTATTAGCAATGATATTGAAACAAAAAAGGAATCTCCTTTATGAAAAAATTTCTTTTAGGTTTCCCTATTTTCTATACTTTTTTTCAAAATTTAGTAGGAGGAGAAAAAAGCAGGAAATGTTTTACAGAAAATTATATAAAAGCAGAAAAAGGCTTTCGTATTCTTGATATAGGCTGTGGGTGCGCAGATATGCTGAAATATTTGCCTGAAGTTGAATATGTTGGATTTGATGCAAATGAAAAATATATAAATAATGCTATTAAAAAATTTGGAGGAAAAGGACAATTTTTCTGCGAATTTATAAAAAAAGATTCTCTTATACAATTAGATAAAGAAAATTATTTCGATATAGTTTTGGCAACAGGTGTTCTTCATCATTTGAATGACCAAGAAGCCTTAGAACTTTTCGAACTTGCAAAAAATTCTTTAAAAACAGGCGGAAGACTGGTGACAATAGATGGTTGTTATACCGAAAATCAGTCAATAATTGAAAAATTTATTCTTTCGCAGGATAGAGGAAAATTTGTAAGAACAGAAGAAAATTATATTAAACTCGCAAAAAAGATCTTCAACGTGGTCAATTATGAAACAAGGAAAGATTTGATAAATATCCCTTATACTCACATAATTATGGAATGCATAAAGACATAGATCGGCTTTTAAAAAAGGATAAATAAATGAAAGTAGCTTCTACATTCAAAAAAAGAGATTGTTTCTTAATACTGGCAATAATAATTTATCCTTTGTTATGGGTTTGTCAGGGCATCGGTTTTTTGGATACAGGTTTTAGTATTTTTTGGTATAAACAAATATTTAATCATAATGGATTTATTTGGGGAACGGCTCCCACAATATTAACTTCAATTATCGGAGGATTATGGATAAAAATTTTTCCATTTATGGAATATACCTCTTGTAAATTAGGTTATGCTGTAATAATTCTTTTGATAAATTTTTTAATGTTTCAAACCCTTAAAGATGTTTTTAAGAATAAGACTTTACTTCTTCTAACTCTATTATTATCAACTATTTGCATGATACGTTTAGATGTATATTTTTTAAATTATTCAAGTCTTACTGTTTTATTTTTTATTGCCGGTTCATATTTTTTGTACTCCGGAATAATAAATAAATCAAAATCAAAAATATTTATTTCTTCAATCTTTTTTTCACTAAATATTTTTGTAAGGTGTGCGAATATATTAGGACTTTTATTTGTATTTGCGCCATTTATCTGGACTTTTTTAAATTTTCTGCAAAATAAAGACAAAATTAAAGAAGCATTAAAAAATTCATTAAAATTTTCAATAATTTTTCTATCGGGTTATATATTAACTGCTATAGTTTTTTTATTATGCCTAAAAATAACAGGGTTTTCTGATTTTTATTTTAAAGATATGCAAAATTTATTTACGGCTACTGTATATCCTGATAGTCATCATTCATCTGTTTATCTTTTAAATCTTTATATTAATACTTATTTTAAATCTTTGCTTCTATCCATTATTGTTATTGGATTATTTTCTATTTCATATGGATTAATAAAAAGTAAAATTTGGTCTTTTATTTCATTTATCTTTTTTGTTTTATTGCTTTTTTATACAAATGTTTTAATAACACCGGGTTTCTTTAAAGGTATTTCATTAATTCTTGTACCAATTGTCTCTTTTGTAATTATGTTTGTTTATAAAAGTTCTTTCTATTGGACGTGGTTTGGTTATTTTTTATTTCCGGGTATTTTCCTATTTATACCTTTTTGGATATTAGTTGATAAAAAAGCTGATAATAAATTAAAGTTATTGTGTTTTTTAGGAATATTAACAGCTTTATTTTCTTTAGCCGGATCCGGTTGGTATTTTTTCCCGGGATACTGGTTTTTAACTGCAATTTCAATTTATTACATTTTAAATTTAGAAAACTTTAAAGATATTTCTTTAAATAAATTTTCAAAATTTAAAAAAATAGGTTTATCAATTATAATTTTTCTCTCAATTTTTTCAATTATTACAAGAAATTCCGGCTTGGGTGATTATACCGGCATAAAATATCTGAATACAACGATAAATAATAACATGTTTCAAGGATCTTATACCTCTAAGGAAAGAGCTGCTGTAATAAATGATTTTATTAAAATTTATCCAAATTATATAAAAGAAACCGATTCTCTTTTAGCCTTGCCTAATATTCCTTTAATGCACTATATAACAAACGCAAAACCTGCTTTAGATACGAGTTGGCCTTTATGTTTAGATTATAGAATTTTTAACAAAAAATTGGATAAAATTGAAAAAAATAAACAATTTCCGGTAATTTTAATATCAAAATATAACAATAATCATGAAGGTTGGCCTAAATCTTTAATTTTAAATCCTTTTGATAATGTTAAAGATTGCAGTATTTATTCTAATTCTGATCCACAGCTGAGAGATCAATGCGAGCAAAAAAAAGCTGTTGAAAGATTTATCTCTAGAAATAAATACGATATAGTTTGGGAAAACAGCGTTTTTATTATGTATAAAAAACCTAATCTTTAATGTTTTTTATAAAAGCAATCGTCTTTCTTAAGACAATATGAAATGTAAAATAATAAATTATACTTGGCATCAAAGCAAAAAAACGATAAACAATATTATAAAGAAACGTATAATTTAGTTCTTTGGGAATATTATTTGAATGAACCGTTTTAATTATTTTTTTTGCAACTCGGGTATAACTCGGAAATAAAAGTTCTAAAAATGGATTAGCTTTGTTTTTTCTCATATATCCAAGATTAACTGTCATTATTTTAATATTTTTATTATTTCTCCAGGTAAATCTAAGATCATCAATTAATGTATTTAAAAAAGTTTTTGCAGCACGATAAGCAATCATTCCGGGACAGATTGCGGGGCTTATTGTACTAAAAGATGAAATACCCACAAATACTCCGCCATAGGTCAACAAGTTGCTTTGGAAGACTTCTAGTATATTGATTAAGCCATCTATTCCTGTATTTTTTACTTCTCTTAGTGTTTGAAAATCAATAAAGTTATTGTGATCAACATCTGTTTTAAGACAAGCTGCATTAAAAATAATACATGCCTGTTCATCTTTAATAAAATTATTAATATCTGTTAGTTTTAAAATTTCTTCCTTATCGCTTATATCAGCTTGAAAATATCGAAAACGTCCTGATTTTTGCCATTCTTCGT
>MFRJ01000082.1:7866-10137 GCA_001784535.1 Candidatus Melainabacteria bacterium GWA2_34_9 | reverse complement strand
GTATTTCTTCCGCTGAAGTTCTTGAAACAGCATAAACAAAAAATTGTTCGTTTTCCAGTAATTCTTCTACAAGAGCTGCGCCTAATCCTTTTGAAGCCCCTATTATAATATAATTTTTAAACTGAGCCAACGCATTTTCCTTTATTTTCTAAGCTTTAAAGCATCAATTACCTGGATTTTTAAAATGTTAAAGATATTAGAAAATCCTAAATTCATTAATGCATTATGCTCATTATTTGCAAGAAAAGCACAATGCTCGCATGAATCATTTTTATGGCATTGTTCAATTGCTTTTTTGACTCCAAGTTCTTTAACATTTGGAGCATCCGGATAATCATGTCCCCAGCAGGTAATTACTCTGCCGTCAGCATCAATTTGATATTTTAATTTTCCATGGAAACAGTGTATTAAATTTTTATTTTTTTTGAAATTATCTTCTTTCTTAATACTCGCTTTTTCGTTGCAATTAAATGGCCAATTTATTGCAGCTTCCAATACATTATCAGAATAATAAACAGGATAGCCTTTGTGTTTCAATTCAAGAATCTTTTTAACTGTTTCTCTTATTTCACTATCTTCCATGATTAAATCAGGGAATTTGCTTTCCATTTCTGAAGATTTATAAAGAATACTGTATTGAACTCTTAAATTTTTATCTTGCACATATTGTGCAAGATATTCCATATCTTCAATATTGTTTTTTGTCAGGGTTGAATGAACAATAGGAGCAATATTATTGCTTCTTAACAGGTCAATTGCATCAACTGCAGTTTTGTAAGCGCCTTCGCCCCTGTTTTTGTCATGGTTTTCTTCACGACCGTCAAGGCTGATACAAATTGCATCAAGTTGTTTTAAAATATTTATTTTATTCGGAACATTAAAACCGTTGATATTAACACTTACATAAAAACCTTTAAGTTTGGCATAATTAAATATTTCATCTATGTCTTTGCGGATAAGAGCTTCTCCGCCGTGCATGTGCAAAATTTTATTACCAAGCAGTTTTAATTCATCAATTATTTTTAATAATTCTATGGTTGTATAATCTTTTACTTTTCTCTCTCCATAACTTCCGTAACAGTATCTGCAATTTAAGTTGCATCCGTTGTTTGTTACGAGGACAACAAAAATAGGTTTGCACGAAATATTAAATAATCTTGCTCCAACAAGACTAAAGAAAAAATCCGCTCTGTGCAAAAGAGATTTTACAGAATTATTTTTGTATCTTGGTAATTTTTTTAAATATTCCAATGCCTCATTATCATTATTAAATTTATCCCACTCAACTTTTTTCATTAAAGACTTCCTTTTGATTTATAAAAAATTTCTACATTTAATGTAATTATACTAAAATATTATAAATTAAAGAAAAAACGTTACATTATAAATACCAAAAAGGATTAAAATGTCTGAAAACAGATATGAAAAGCAAAAAGATTTTTGGGAAAATGCCGGCAATATTGGCTATAACAAAGCAATATATTCTGACAACAATGTTGCTAATCATATTAGACGAAAACATTGGGATGCTTTAATAAAATTTGCTCAGGATTTAGGATTAAACAATAAATCAAAAATTCTTGAACTAGGCTGTGGGGACGGTTATTTTGCAGATAAAATCATTTCTGATTTATTCGGTCAAATAGATTCTTTTGACGTTTCAAAAGCTGCAATAGAAAGCGCTAAAGCCAATTTAACCGCTACAAATATAAATTTTTATAATGAAGATATTACTGTTTATGATTATAAAGAAAATGATTACTGGGACGGCGCGTTTTTAGTCGGTTTTCTTCATCATGTAAAGCCTTTTGTTCCTGACATAATAAGCAAACTTTCAAAAGTTGCTCCTTCTGTTGTTGTGCTTGAACCAAACGGAGATAATTTAATCAGAAAATTTCTTGAACTTACGCCTTCTTATCAAAAAGCAGGCGAAGACAGCTTTAAATTAAAAGAATTAAAGCAAATTTTTGAAGCAAACGGATATAAATTAAAATATATAAAAAAATTAACTTTTGCTCCTCCGTTTTTACCGGAAAGCTTGCTTCCGATTTTTAAATTTTTGGAGAATATAATTGAACCTAATCCGTATTTAAATAATTTATGTTCAACTTATATATTGGGTTTTCGTAAAGAATAAAAACCTTCTTTAATTATCATAATGAGCATAACAAGCAATATAAGCGGGTCTATTACAATAGAAATGCTAAAATGGTTATAACCTGCAGTAGAAACATACTGGAGGTAGTTTTTAGGTATTAAAATTAAGCCGAA
>MFRJ01000082.1:3994-7849 GCA_001784535.1 Candidatus Melainabacteria bacterium GWA2_34_9 | reverse complement strand
AATCTGATTTTGATTTGTTTTCTGATTTTATAAATAACCACATCGGGATATAAAGATGTAAAAGTTTATAATCTCCTGAAACAGGAGTAAAAATTATTGTACAGATAACAAGCAGTAAAACCTGCTTCCAAAATTCTTTTTCAACAAAAATCGCATAAATTATTACTAATAAAGTTAATAGTCCGGCTATTGGGGTAAAGATACTTAAAGCTTTGGAAAAAAGACCGTAAATATAATTATTTTCGGAAAATAAAAAGGAATAAAAATAATATGCTGTGTCCCCAATTTGATGAGGAAAAAGTTTAAAACAACCGTTTAGCCAAAATATAATAAACTTAACTATTCCAAACAAACTTGAACCAAATCCTAATCCTCCATTATTTATTGCCATAACATTGAAATAATTTCCCAGATGTTTTGAAAAACAAAGGATATTAGGTATTATTCCTCCTTTAGCCATAGCTAGAGGTACTATAGTCAATAAAAAAGAAAATCCGATACAGTAAAAAAATTCTTTAAATCTTTTTTTAACCCAAAAAAGAGGTAGTAATAGAACCGGAAATCCTTTCATTGCTATGGGAATAGCCAGCATTAAAGCACTTTTTGTATATTTTTCTTTTGAAAAAAAATAAACAAATAATGAAAGAAATATAAAGACAAAACCCTCATAATTCGCTCTATCAAATAAAATTAAAAAAGGAAAAGAACATAAAGATAAAATTAAAGTGCTGAAAATGATTTTTGATTTAAATGAGGATATAGGCAAAATTTGTTTAATATTATTAAAATTATAAAAAAGAAAATAACCGATATAAATAAAATTAAATAAAAGAAAAGAAAGAAGAATAGGAATTAACCTGAAAAGATACATAAAAAACATTCCTAACGGAAAATGATTTGCATGATTATGAAATTGAAGATAAGGATTAAAACTGGTACTGCCATAAAGCTTGAAAATATCAGTAAAATCCGAAAATCGAACATTTGGAATAAATAAAAAAGTATTGTAAGGATATTCTAAATGAAAAAAGACACCCAAAATAAAATGATAAATTACAGCAATTATAAATCCTGCCAAAACAATTCCTGTTATTATATTTAATTTTTGTGTTTTTTCCATAAGATCTTCCTTAATTTGGTTATTCTTTACAACCTAATAAAATTATTGAAACACCAAAAGGCAAAACTCCGTTTTTGATGATAAATCTCTCACTGGACATTATTGATTTAAGTATAAAGTTTACCTGTTTTGAAGGAAAATTAATTTGATAAGTATCTTTAAACATACCAAAATGATTTTTTAAAAAATATACTAAAGAAATTAAAGGAAAAAGCCAGGTATTGAAATAACTTTTGTATTTTATGTTTAAGCCTGACTGTTTTACCTTATTCGATAATTCTTTTAACGTATATCTTCTTCTATGGTCATTAATAACATCAAGATCGCTCCATAAAAATTGATATGCAGGAACTGTTAGAAGAAAGTGACCTCCAGGTTTTATTTTAGCTAATATATTTTTTAATGATGTTTCATCGTCATCTACATGTTCCAAAACATCAAAAAGCGTTATTAAATCAAAACTTTCATCAGGCAAAGAAATATTATCAGGCAAATTTCCTTGTATTATATTGAAATTATATTTTTCTTTTGATAAATTTGCCGCATAAGGATCATTTTCCAATCCAATAATATTTTGAGAATATTTGGATAAAAGATTAAAATTTCCTCCTGTCCCACACCCTATATCTAAAATTTTATATTCAGGATTTATTTCTTTAACATGTTTTTTTATAACGGTTTCTATTATTTTACGTCTGCTAACAAGCCACCAATGTTCTTCCATGTTTTCAGAAGTTAATTTATGAAGGTTTTTATCCATTATTTTTTCCCATATTATTATAATTTTAAACCCTTATGTATCCTGTTTTTGGGCTTGTTATCCAGCTGTCAAAAAGCTTATCAAAATCAGTTTCCGGTGTTTTATATGGATCATATACAGGCATATTAATAAGTTCCATTAATTTTATGTCATCTTTGCCACAAGTATGGGAGTGTCCAAGTGCTTTAAAATAATTATCCACGCCTGTGCTTATGAATTTAACATTTAAATCCTGTAATACAACATCGTCCCTAACTTGTTCAATTGCTCTGAATACAAGAAAATTTACTATAGAATAAAAAACTGGCTTTAATCCTGTCATAGCCATGCCTGCTGCTATTCCCACAGCTCCTTGCTCCATAATTCCAACATTAAAAATCCTGTCGGGAAATTCTTTTTTGAATTCATCAATAACACCAAAGCCCATGTCCGAAACAAGAAGTACAATTCTTTTGTCTTCTCTCGCATAGTGAATTAATTTATCTACAACCTGGCGTCTATAATTATTCATATCTGTTACCCATATTTAATTCTTGTGCTGTAGGCATTCTGAAATGAAATTTTGGTATATTTTCCATACAAAGAAGCCCGTGCCCTTTTACAGTCTTTGCAACAAGTGCTTTCGGGCTATTTTTAGTACTATTGTTTAATTTTTTTATTGCTGATTCTATCTCGTCAGTATCATGTCCATTGCAGGAAACTGTTTCAAAACCAAAAGCGGATAATTTTCTTTCAAAATGACTTTCATCATTCTTATCAACAAGAATATTATCAAGAAAATCCATTGCCTGAAGTCCATTATTGTCTATTATCAATGTCAAGTTTGACAGTTTATGTTTTGCTGCAAACTGAATAGCTTCCCACATTGAGCCTTCCTGCATTTCTCCGTCACCAACAAGGCAATAAACCTGATAATCTTTATTTTGCAATTTTGCCCCAAAGGCAATGCCAACTGCAACAGGCAAACCATGCCCGAGAGATCCGCAGCTTGTTTCCAGCCCATAACCATGATTGATTTCTACGCATCCTTTTAATGAACCGCTGTTATGAAAATTTTCAATCTCGGAATCAGGAATAATTCCAAGGTCATTTAAGATTACATAAAGCGAATAACAGCCATGTCCTTTTGATAGAATAAATCTATCCCTGTTTTCCCATTGCTCTTTAGAATTTTTGATGTTCATAATTTTATAATAAAGCACGGTTAAAACATCAACACAGGAAAGAGACGGAGCAATATGTTCGCCGCCTTTGCTCACAGCAAATTCTACTGTTTTTTTCCTTATTTCATTTGCCTTTTCTTTTAAAGATGCTGAAATTAAAATGTCTCTTGTATCCATTTTTTAAGTTCTTCCAATTTTATAGGGATATTACCGACTTTACTTACCGCAATAGAAGCTATACCTGCTCCAATAACAGAAGCTTCCATTAAATTCGCTCCTGCACAAAGCCCCAGAACCAATCCTGAGAGGAGAGAGTCTCCTGCACCCATTACATCGACAGGATTTACATTCAAAGCATTGAAATGCTGTGTTTGTAAGAATTTATCCTCGTTTTCAGAAATCTTTTGATAAGAAATAAAACCATTCTCGCCAAGAGTCAAAACAAGGTTTTTAAGATTAAGTTTTTCAACAAGAGTTGTTCCTATTTTTTCAAGACCGCTATGCTTATCGCCAAGTGCAATTCGTGCTTCTCTTTCTGTTGGAGTAATAAGATCAAAATTATTGAATTTTAATATGTCGCCTATTTGACTGCTGCTTTGTGAATCTCCAAAAAGCTTAATATTTTTTGATTCTGCTATTTTTGAAATGTTTTTAATAAGATTTGGAGTGATTACTCCATAAGAAAAATCGCTTATGACAATCCCGTCAATATCATCAGAAATTAAATCTATATAATCGATGATTTGTTTTTCAATTTTGGAATTTATATGGTGTTCCTGAAGTCTTGAAACTCTGAGAAGTTTTTGATTACC
>MFRJ01000082.1:3511-3800 GCA_001784535.1 Candidatus Melainabacteria bacterium GWA2_34_9 | reverse complement strand
ATCTTTAAAAGACTCTATGTAATTATTTAGTTTTTCAGGCTGAATTTTTTGCCTTGCTACAGCTTCTTTAAATTTTTGCAATTTCTTTTGAGAAAGACTTAAAAGGTTATCATTCAACAAATCGTATGTGGAATATTCTACGAGTCCCGAGCTGAAGACCACTTTTCCGTTTGATTTTTCAACCAGATCTATTTCATCTTTTATTAAATCTGTTTTATCGCTAAATTCTTCGCCTTTTACATAAAAATCAGGCTGTACGGCTTTTATGACGTCCAAAAAAGAAATATCA
>MFRJ01000082.1:3051-3258 GCA_001784535.1 Candidatus Melainabacteria bacterium GWA2_34_9 | reverse complement strand
CGTTTATATTTAAAATTTTTTCGTTAATTTCCATTTATAGATTCTCTCGCTCCAGTTAGTCGCTCAGAATGACAATGTGTTTATATAAAGTTAACATGAGGTGATGGGTTCTTAAGTTCCCACAAATATCTGTTTATTTCATCCATTCTGCAATTTACACGGCAATTTTCCGCATTCATTGTAGTTTTTATGTATTCAAAGTTTTCT
>MFRJ01000082.1:2266-3013 GCA_001784535.1 Candidatus Melainabacteria bacterium GWA2_34_9 | reverse complement strand
TTCATTAATATTACCATAACAAAATTCAGGATTTTCTAAAAATGAACTACACCCGAAAACATTGCCATCAGACATTATATATCCCCAGAAAAACGGAACGGCGCTGCATTTTTTATATCTTTCAACTTTATTCGTCATCTTTTTCATAGTATTTGCCCTGAAAATAACCTTGAAAGATTCCGTATTATACTTTTCAAGTTCTTTTTCAAGAAACATATAATCAGAATAAGAAATATCTTCATATTTTTTGGTATTGCTCATCAAATGCTGAGAATACGGTTTTATAACCAGATAATCAAGACCTATATCTCTTGCATGTCCTGCAAGTTCTTCTGCCGAACTGAAATTTTCAGGCAATAAAAGCATTTGTGCCCCTAGAGTAGATCCTTTACTAATTTCTTTTCTTAAAGATACCGCTTTAGAAAGATTTTCAAGAACTTTATTAAAATCTTCTTCTTTTGTTCTGTGGATTTCAGAATAAACTTTGGCGTTTCCGGCGTTAATACTTACTTTTATCCATTTGCAGTTTTTAACGTATGTTTCAAGGGCTTCTTGTGAAGCTATCGCAAAATTAGTAGTCAAGGACGTATCTATTCCGACATTTTCACAGTGTTCTATAATTTCAGGAAGGTTTTTATAAAGCAGCGGCTCGCCTTCGCCGGCAAACATTATGCTTTTAATCCCCAAACCAGACATTTCTGTTATTCTGTCTCTTAAAATTTCGTAGGGAATTTCTCTTTTTTGATA
>MFRJ01000082.1:0-2217 GCA_001784535.1 Candidatus Melainabacteria bacterium GWA2_34_9 | reverse complement strand
ACAGGCGAAATTTCAAGATATATCGGGTAAATGCTTTTTGCGGTATCCCATTCTTGATTATCCGCTTGCCATTGAGCCACCCTTTGGGGATGGAATATTAATTTATGGTTATCTATTCTGTATGAATTTGTCATAATACTTGTTCAGCTTTGCAATGCAATATTTTTGAGTAATTCAGACAAGTTATATTTATCTTTTCTGGTGAATAAATCTGTTAATAAATGCAGATAATAAGCATGTGAAGACTCTGCAAAGCTGTAATCATCTGCTTTGACATATAAATTATAATCCCCTTTTTTTCTGAGGGCGTTTTGAGGATTAAAAGAAGTAAAAGTTAGTATAGGGCTGTTTTTTAAATTTTCTCTTACATAATCCGCCGAAATTAAAAGATTTGGGGAAGAACCCGAGCTGCTTATGGTTATTAAGCCATCTCCATCTTTCATTAACCTTTTAAGCATTTCCATATAAGCATTTTCGTAAGAATAGTCATTACTAAAGCAGGTTATAAAAGAACCTTCGATATTAGAAAACGAGGCAATATTGCCGTTTTTAGTAAAATCAGTAGAAAAATGCGCCGCCATAGAAGCACTGGCACCATTTCCCAGAAAAAAAAGTTTTTTTTCAGTATTTTTAATTTCTTCAAGTAATTTTAAAACATCAATAAACCAGTTTTCACGGCTGATTAAATTTTCACGATCCGAAAATTCAGCGTTTGTAATTACCTGAATAAAATGGCTCAAATGTTGTTCAATATTATTTTCCAAGTTCATTTTTTACCCAAAACCATCCTGAATAATTAAAATTTTATTTTACCATTTTCATAATCTAATTTTAACATAGAATATCTTTCCACAGAATCAACAGCACACCGATAACCCTTCAAAGGCTGTGCATATAATCCTTCCAGCTGCATAATTTTTGGAAATATATCTTTAGGAAAGTCGCTAAAACCTTCGGGAATTAACTCTAGAACTTTTTTATCAAAACAATAAATACCCGAATTAACCCAGTTTTGGGTTTTTAATTCTAATTGATCTTCAGAAGGTCTTTCAACAAAATTAACGACTCTGTTATCATCGTTAATTTCAACTATACTGTTGGATTTGCTTCTTTCATGAACTATGATTGAAGCCAGAGCTTTTTCTTTTGATTTATGAAAACCGATTAAATCCACATAATTTAAGTCTGTTAAAATATCGCCATATATTACAAGAAAATTCTCTGATTTTTCAAGAATATTTTCAACTTTTTTAATTGCTCCTGAAGTTCCAAGAGGCTCGTCTTCATAGCTATACAAGATTTCAACACCAAATTTTTCACCGTTTCCAAGGTAAGAAGTGATTTGCTCAGGCAAATAATGAAGATTTATTATTATTTTGGTTATCCCAAAGCTCTTTAAATGACTTATAGTATGCCCTAAAATAGATTTATCTCCTACTTTCAGCATAGGTTTGGGAGTATCTTTTGTTAATTCGTTTAATCTTGTGCCAAATCCGGCGCATAGAATCATTGCATAGGTCATTTTATAATCTCTCTTAATTCAGCTATGTTATTTATCAAAAAATCGGGTTTTAAGCTTTCATCGGTTTTCATGTCTGATATTATAGGTTTTTCGGTATGCTTGCCTGTTAGACAATGAATTGTTTTACATCCTGCAAGGCTTCCTGCTGTTATATCAGACATTCTATCGCCTATCATATAGCTTTTACTTAAATTAATATTAAATTCTTTGCTTGCAGCAAGTATCATGCCGGGATGCGGCTTTCTGCATTCGCATTTAACCCTGTATTCTTCAACATTTGCGTTTGGATGATGCGGGCAATAATAAATTTTATCTATAATTGCATCGGGATTTTGCTTTTTTAAAAGCGCTTTGTACTCTTCATTTATTTGCAAAAGCTTATCTTCAGGCATCATTCCTCTTGCAACCGCTGCCTGATTTGTGATTATGAATGTTTTAAAACCCAAATTGCGGCAGTAAGCTATTACATCAGGAGTTTTTTCATACAGAACCACGTTATTTATATCAGTAATAAAATCATTATCAAGATTTAAAACCCCGTCGCGGTCAAAGAAAATTGCTTTATTCATTTTATTTATGCCCACTTAGTTTTTTGAAGTTTTCCATAGGTTTTTCTATTGCCAGATATGTAATTGCAGAAAGTATTGTCCCAAATCCAATTGCAATAGAAAATTTAATTAAAAAATCAATTATCG
>MFRJ01000081.1 GCA_001784535.1 Candidatus Melainabacteria bacterium GWA2_34_9 | reverse complement strand
GAATTCGTTTATTGCAACAGGACCTGTAATATCATTTGCAAGAGTAATATCAACTTTTGCTGTTATTAAATCCCCCGGTTTTACTTCATCAAGACCTGCATGCGCCGCTAAAATCTTTTCTGTTATTGTCATTGCTCTGGTCATATATTCTCACCCGTACCTATTATTCTTAAACATGTATAATAATAATATTCACAGTAAAAAAACTCAAATTATTATGAAAAAAATACCAGATAAAAAAATAATCGGTTTAATTATAGGTGTAATTTTTATTGCACTTATTTTAAAAGACATAGACATCCACAAATCCATTGAAGCTATTAAACACTTCGATTTCTTTTATGTGGCTTTAATGTTTCCTGTTTATTTCTGTGCTTTTTTATTCAGGGCTTTAAGATGGAAACTCATTCTTTCGGAAAAAAATGGAATAAAACTCTCTTCTTTTTTAAATTCAATCTTTAGAGGCTGGTTTATAAACAACTTTGTACCCGCAAGAGGCGGAGAAATATACAGGGCTCATTATTTCGGCAAAAAAGAAGGCATCAGCAGGGTAACTATTCTGGCATCTATTGTTCTTGAAAGAGTTTTTGACGGACTGATTTTGTTTTTAATTTTGTTGCTTCTTGCTTCCTTTGTTTTTTCAAGCAAAAAGTTTTTCGGAGTTGCTGTTGCAGCCGGATTTCTTTTTATAGGTCTTTTTTCAGTTTTATTATTAATTTCAAAATTTTATAAAAATACTTTTATTCAGGAAAAGGTTAATATTTTAATTTTGAAAATTAAAGAAAAAAACTTTATTAAAAAGTTTTTAAATGAAAAAATTTGTGAGATTTTAAGCAAAATTTTTAATAAAGTAACTTATGCGCTTATTTCTTTTATGAACGGTATTGAGATTTTTAATTCACCTGTTTTAATTTTAAAAGTGTTTTTATTTACGCTTCCAGTGTGGCTTTGTGAAGGATTATCTTTGCTTCTTTTAATTAAAGGTTTTGGCTATTCTATAGGGATTTTAGGGGCTTTATTTGTTTTATCAATCGTAGCTTTCATTTCTTTAATACCGGGAGGACCGGCAGGATTAGGACCTGTTCAATGGGGTTATATAATTGCTCTGGGCTTTTTTAATATTCCACAGGAAACAGCTTTTGCTCTTTCTCTGGTAGGTCAGCTTTTTTCAATAATTCTTATTTCTTTGGGATGTTTATTTTTTATAATAATCGAACGATTAAACTTAAAAGAAAAAGAAGAATATATAAGCTTAGAAAATTAAAAATATTATACTTTCGGCAGCTAAAAAAAGTTTCATGATTTGTTATGCTTTTTTAAAGGTGCTTTTTAAACCCACCCCCATACCCCCTCCCTCGAGAATGAGTTCAAGACTTCCAAGCCGGCGAAGCCGTCTTTCAGTCTTTACACTCCCGCTTCGCATGGGAGGGGGCTAAGAGATAAGATAGGGGGCGGCTTTGCCGCCCCCTATCAGACCCGTTTTAAAAAGGAGAAGTTTTATGACACTTTATTTTTCTGAAAAACATATAGGCAATGAACTTTCTTCCGCATTAAGAAAAAATTTCCCGAGAGGTGAAATAAGTTCAAACCGCATAAATATAAGAAGGGCGAACACTATCGATTATAAAATGCTTTTGACTCACTTTGACTGCGCCGTTGCAAAAACAAAAGGTGTTTATAACGTTGCAATAACCCTCCCAACAGATCTTGGTTACAAAATTCCATCATGGATAGTTCAGGGCGACGGAGAATTATGGGTAAACCCAAAACCTGATTTAAAAGGTCTTAATTCCAAAGGCAAAGAACTTTTTATAACAGAATTTCATTTTTATGTGGATGAAAAAAAACTGCATAAAATTCCTGAAACAAAAGAAATTTCGGTTGAAGAAGCTTTATTGGAAGAATTTATCGAAGTTCAACATGCTCTTATTCATGGAAACGAAGAGCCTATTGATATTTTCAGAAAAACTTATGCCAGAGGCACAAATATAATACCAAAAACCAAGGTAGCAAAGTACCTTGATTCTATTTTAAAATTTGAGAAAAAAGATTAAGATTGCCACGTCGAACCTAAAGCTGCCCCCTTCTTTTTTGATAATTAATCAAAAAAGCGGGTACCCTTCGCAATGACAATTTAATAATTTTTTATACTGGCAATAAAACCTTAATAGAACCCTCGCCGGAAAGCGTGATTGTTTCCTGTCTTTTTATGCCGTTTTCAGAAGATTCGAACAATATCTCTACCTGTTTTTCAACATCATTTAAAAATTTTTCATCTACTCTCTTGATTGAAGAAGAATTCAATAGCCTGACCTCCGAGTTTAAAAAGGTTAATAGTTTAAAAAAACCTGTGTAATAATAATATAACCCATTGTAAAAAATTTTCAACCCCAAAGTATTAATATTCTTTAGGTTTTTAAAAAATTTTCTTCTAATTTATTATAAAAAAACATATAATGTATTTATACTTTAAATAAGACTACCTGTTTTTTGTTGAAATTATTGCCTGATTAGCTGCAATATTTTGTAATATTTCAAGCCACTTTATTATACCAATTTCAAAAAGCAAACGATAAATGAAAAAAATCTTTATTATAAAAAACAAAATAGGCGAGCGAGTCGCCAAAGGCGACGGAAAGCGAGCCAAAAAATAATCTCTAGCCCCCTCCCTCTTAAGAGGGAGGGGGTTGGGGGTGGGTGTAAATAATGATTTAACAAAAACTTTTTTAAAAAGGTATAATAAAAAAAATAAAATTGGAAATTTTATAATGACTTTTAGAAAAAAAATAAAAGAAGCAAAAAGAATCGTTTTTAAACTCGGGACAAGCACTATTGCAAACAAAGACGGAAATATTGCCCTGTCAAGAATTTACTCTTTCATCGAGTCGCTTTCCGACTTAAAAAAAGAAGGCAAAGAAATTATTATTGTAACTTCCGGCGCCGTCGGAATGGGGGCAAAACTTTTAGATACAAACCAGTTAAAGAATGTTGAAAAATTCGATCCTGTGAGCGTGAAACAGGCCTGTGCTGCTGTGGGACAGGGAAAATTAATGCATTTTTATGAAGAAGCGCTGGAAAAATTTAATATTATAACAGCTCAAATTCTTCTTACAGCTGATGATTTTGCAAACAGAAAAAAATATTTAAGCCTTAGAAACACTTTGAGCACTCTTCTTGAGCTTGGTGTGGTTCCTATAATCAACGAAAATGACACCGTATCAACAAGTGAACTTGAATGTTACAAAGAAAACGATGTTGAAGTTTGTTTTGGAGATAATGACAAACTTTCTGCCCTTGTCACAAGCAAGCTTGATGCTGATTTGCTTGTAATTTTATCAGATATAGACGGGCTTTATGATGACGATCCAAGAATTAACAAAGAAGCAAAAATTATTTCTGTAGTTACAGAAATGACTTCTAAAATAGAAGCTCTTGGTTTTGAAGCCTCAAAAGGCGGAAGAGGCGGCATGAAAACAAAAATTGAAGCCGCAAAAGTTGTAATGCACTCAGGCGGAATGCTTTTGATTGCAAACGGCAAAGAATCCGGAATTATCAACAAAATTTTTAACGGGGAAGAAATAGGAACTTTATTTTTACCTGTAGAAAACCTGTCAGGAAGAAAAAAATGGATTGCATACGCCACAAACATAAACAGCTATATAAAAGTCAACAACCGCGCCAAGAAAGCGCTTGTCGAAAAAAAGGCCAGCCTTATGCCTATCGGTATTATTGAAATAATAAATTCTTTTAAAAAAGGCGAAGTTGTAAGTATTCTTGACGAAGATGGAAAAGAATTTGCAAAAGGCATGACGAATTACTCTTGCAGTGAATGCGAAAAAGTAATCGGCAAACATTCAGATGAAATAGAAAAAATTCTTGGTTTTAAAAATTACGACACCATAATAACAAGGGATAATATGGTTATTCTTTAGATATTACAACAAGGAGAGTCTCTTAAATGGAAAAAATAGCACAAAGTGCTAAACTAGCTTCATATAAACTGGCTTCTTTAAGCGAAGAAATAAAAAACAAAGCTCTTTTAAGTATTGCAGAACATATAAAAAACAATGTTGATATTATTCTTCAGGAAAATAAAAAAGATTTAGCCGCCGCAGATATTTTACTACAGGATGGGTCTTTATCAAAACCCTTATATGACAGACTTAAACTTGATGAAGAAAAAATAAACATTATTATAAAAGGCATCGAAGACGTTGTAAAACTTGAAGACCCTGTAAACAAAACCTTATGGGGAATGGAACTTGATAAAGACCTTGAACTTTACAGAGTAAGCTGTCCTATAGGAGTAATAGGAGTTATTTTTGAGTCAAGACCAGATGTTGTTCCACAGATTGCTTCTCTTTCAATAAAATCCGCTAATTCTGTGATTCTAAAAGGCGGTATTGAAGCTTTAAATTCAAATCTAATTTTTGTTAAATTAATCAATGAAGCTCTTTTAACCATTCCTGAATTTCCGGAAAACGCTATAAATCTTATAAAAACAAGGGAAGCTGTTAAAGAACTGCTTAAAATGGACAAATATATTGACCTTTTAATTCCAAGAGGTAGCAACAGCCTTGTTAAATATATTCAGGAAAACACAAAAATTCCTGTACTTGGGCATACAGAAGGAATTTGTCATATTTATGTTGATGCGGAAGCTGATTGTGATAAAGCCATTAAAGTTTCAATAGATTCAAAAATCCAGTATCCTGCGGCATGCAACGCTGTTGAAACTTTGCTTGTCCATAAAGACATCGCTGAAAAACTTTTGCCTGAATTAATTTCTGAATTTAAAAAGAATGATGTTCTTGTAAAAGGTGATGAATTAACTCGAAAAATCATCTCCGATATAAAAATTGCCACAAAAGAAGACTGGAAAACAGAATACAGCGACAAAATTATTTCAATAAAAGTTGTAGATAATATTAATGATGCTATAAACCATATAAATCTTTACGGATCGGGGCATACCGACTGCATAATTACAGAAAATACCGAAAACAGGGATTTATTCAT
>MFRJ01000080.1:6334-9004 GCA_001784535.1 Candidatus Melainabacteria bacterium GWA2_34_9 | reverse complement strand
ATTATTGCCTTTTTTGCCCTGAAAAGAATCGGGAAACAACTTGCTATATCGCATTGAGAAGCTTCATCTATAATTGCCACATCAAATAATCCGGGCTCAAGCGGTAAAGACTCCGAAACTGCCTGAGTTGTAACCGCCCAACAAGGAAAAGCCTCAAGCATGGGGTTAAAATCTTCTTGAAGCAAGATTTTATTCTGAAGATTCTTTTTTCTTTCCACAAGCGCTTTTGAATGAATTATAAGTCTTTGTCTTTTGTACTGGTCTCTGATTAAAGATTTTAAAGATTCTCTTCTTCTGTTTTTAAGTATTTTAACAGCTATTGATTTGTGTTTTTTTCTTAATTCATTTAGATTTTCCAAAATCTGATTAAGATTTCCTGTTTTATTTATAAGGCTTTCAACCCCTTTTAGATTTTCTTTCAGTTCTTTTTCTTCAAGATTGATTCTTAATTTTTCTACAATTTCAGTTGAAATGCTGTTATCAGTCAGATTAAGCTTTTTATTCAACAGATAAGTAAATAATTTAAACCAAATATAGTTTAAAAACCCTGTTTTATTGAATGATTCTTCAATTTTATTGAGAAAATTCCTGCATTGTTCTATTTCAGGCTTAGAAAGAGCTTTTTGAATTAATTTATTGTCTTCCTGAAGTTCCCATACTTTTTTATATTCCAGAAGTGCCTCGTTCCATTTGCTTTCAAGCTCAAGAATTTTGACACACTTTTGTTTTAGCTCACTTTTGTTTTTTGCAAGCGTGTAAAGATCTTCCACATCAGTTAAAACATCAGATTCATAGCCTGAATTAAGATCAACTTTGTTAGAAATCAAGTCTTGAAGCTGAAAACTCAGCTGTTTTTGATAATCAGCTTTTCCTGCCCTGAGACAAAGAAAATGAGCGCCAAAACCGTTCAATCTTTCACTTATAACATCTACAGCCTTATTCATTCTCGAAGCAACAAGAACCGTCTGACCTGAACCCACAAGATGAGAAACAAGATTCACTATTGTTTGGGATTTTCCTGTTCCCGGCGGTCCAAAAACTGTAACCAGTGTGTTATTTTTTATTGCTTCAATAACCTGTCTCTGGTTATCACTAAATTCCAGCGGGGTTATTGTAATTCTTTCTTCTTTTTCCTGATTTTTTGGAGGCTTTTTATTTTTTGTCGCACCGGAAAATTCTTCATGAACAGGAGCAAGTGCTGTTTCCCTAAAAACACCTGCTTGTTTTTCCGATATTAAGCTTAATTCATGCAGCAATCCCGCTGAAACCGTGGGTCTTTTGGTAAGAACAACCGCAGAAGTATCAACAATAGTAAGCTTTTCAAGAGATTGTGCCATTAATTCTTCTGTTGACAAATCAGTTATGATTTCTATGTCAGGAATAATAGCCTTAAGGGTATTCAGAAAAATATTTACTTTCTCTTCTGTTATAGGAAGTTCCGGGATATAATCAATAAGCCCTTCAAAGAGATGGTCAGCTGTTTCATCATCTTCATCAAAGTTCATCAGGCTGACAAGGGCACTTGTGTTTAATGAAATGTCTTCTTCAAGAGTAGAACAATTAATGTCCAGTCCATCTCTTTCAAGTTTGCATGGAACGTAGAGAAGTGGCGTTAAATAATCCTCTTTTTTCTTACTTTCAGCGCTTTTTCCCTTTAAAAATAAATAACCGTATATAAGTTGATAGTCTTTTTTAGAAACTTCTGACTGTACCATAAGCTCTGTAAGCTTGCTATCAGCGCTTTTAATCTTTAAAGGTTTTTCTGGATGAGAAAAAAGAGCTTCCTTTCCTTCGATAAAGAACCATTTAGTGCCTTTATCGTTATTTAAATTCCTAAAAGCAGATGATTTAACTTCTTCTGATACACAGTCGTGCAAATACATAGACAGTTTCTTGATAATACTGTCTTTAAATGCAGAGCTTAAGACTTTCGAGGCTTCCTGAAGCATTCTTACCCTTCGATACCCTTGTAGGATCTGTCATTGCGAGGAGCACCTGTAGGGTGCGACGTGGCAATCTAATTCCTTATTATATTAACAGATATTTTAGGCATGAAGTTTGAAGTTACTTCGTTTGGAGGAATTTCAAAAAATTAAGCAATGCTAATTTCTTTACATAAATAAACATCCTGAATAGCATTGAGAAGCTCGACGCCGTCTTTCATGGGTTTTTGGAAAGCTTTTCTTCCTGAAATCAAACCCATGCCTCCTGCGCGTTTGTTTATTACGGCTGTTTTAACAGCTTGTGCAAGGTCATTTTGCCCTGAAGCCCCGCCCGAATTTATTAACCCTGCTCTTCCGCAGTAACAATTTATAACCTGATAACGGCAAAGGTCTATCGGATGATCAGATGTTAATTCTGAATATACTTTAGAATGCGTCTTCCCAAATTTTAAAGCTTCGAATCCGCCGTTATTTTCAGGTAGTTTTTGTTTGATAATGTCAGCCTGAATGGTTACACCAAGATGATTCGCCTGTCCTGTTAAGTCAGCGGCGATATCATAGTCTTTATCTTTTTTAAATTCGCTGTTTCTTAGGTAACACCATAAAACCGTCGCCATTCCAAGCTCATGGGCGTACTCAAAAGCTTTTGCGACTTCAATAATTTGCCTGTCAGATTCCTGAGAACCAAAGTATATAGTAGCTCCGACAGCGACAGCTCCCAAATTCC
>MFRJ01000080.1:5173-6326 GCA_001784535.1 Candidatus Melainabacteria bacterium GWA2_34_9 | reverse complement strand
TTTACTGTTCCGAACAAAATCTGGTCATATTTGTTGGGGTAAGTTAAAAGCTCATTGTGATTAATTTTAACGATAAAAGGTATTTTATGGGCGTATTTTCTTGAAACAGAGCCTAGAACTCCAAAAGTACTTGCAACAGCATTACATCCGCCTTCTATGGCAAGGTTTATAATATTTTCAGGATCAAAATATTGAGGATTTGGAGCAAAAGATGCACCTGCGCTGTGTTCTATTCCTTGATCTACAGGTAAAATAGAAACATACCCTGTCCCTGAAAGTCTGCCTGTCTTAAAAATTCTTCCTAAAGAGTTCAAAACCTGCGGATTTCTGTCGGAATTAAGCACAACTCTATCTATAAAATCGCTTCCCGGAAGATGCAGGTTTTCTTTCTGGAATTTTGCTTTGTATTCAAGAAGGTTTGAGGCTTCTTCTCCTAGTAATTCCTGAATTTTATTAATATCCATTTTTCTTCTCCTTTTTGATTTATTTTTCAGTCAAAAGAGAAAAATTTCAATTAATCAGTAAAGTAAAAAATAAGGTACTTTTTACTTAATCAGCATACAATCCCCATAGCTGTAAAACCAGTATTTCTTCCCTATAGCCTCTCTGTAAGCTTCAAAAACAAAATCCTTCCCTGCCAGAGCAGAAACAAGCATAAGCAATGTGGATTTCGGCAAGTGAAAATTGGTTATAAGCTTATCAATCACGTTAAATTTATACCCAGGATAAATAAACATCTGGCTCCACCCTGCAGTTGCGGAAATTTTTCCATCCTTGTGAAAAGCTGACTCAAGGGTTCTAACCGTTGTAGTTCCAACTGCAACAATGTTTTTGCCCTGTAATTTTGCTTTGTTAATAATTTCCGCGGTGGCTTCGGGAATCTCATAAAATTCCCTGTCCATTTGATGATCAAGTATATTTTCGACTTTTACAGGACGAAAAGTTCCAAGCCCGACATTCAAAGTCACATAACAAACCTCAACACCTTTTTGCTTAAGCTTATCAAGAATTTCTTCTGTAAAATGAAGCCCTGCCGTCGGAGCAGCTACAGAACCGGGATTTTGGGCATAAACCGTTTGATACCTCTCAAAATCAAGTTTATTTATAGCTTCATCAGTCAATTTTCTTTCAATGTATGGAGGAAGTGGGATAT
>MFRJ01000080.1:0-5096 GCA_001784535.1 Candidatus Melainabacteria bacterium GWA2_34_9 | reverse complement strand
CCCATATTTTGTCATTGCGAGGAGCTTGCGACGAAGCAATCCATTCATTAGTCAATGGTTGGTGGGTTTCCTGCTCGCAATGACCTAAAAGAAAGATTTCTATATTCGCACCTGTGGATTTTTTTCCAAAAAGACGCGCAGGAATTACCCGTGTATTATTCAACACAAGAACATCATTTTCGTCAAGAAAATCAACTATATCGAAGAATTTTTTATGCACAATAGTTTTACCTTGCCTGTCTAAAACCATCAAACTTGATTCATCTCTTTTTTCGCAGGGAAACTGTGCAATTAATTCTTCGGGAAGGTTATAATCAAACTCACTTGATAACATTTTTTATCTCGATAACGGCTGCGTGACGATTACGCCTTCACCGCCGATGAAATCAACTTTTTTGCCATTCAATTGTAAATAAACCGGATGGACTTTATCTGCATCAAGAGCTGTATTTACAAGCTGTTTAAGCCTCATACTCATTGATGTAGAACCGCCGCCGGATTCAAAATCCTTTGAAAGATTGATTATAACAATACTATAATCAATATCTTTTACGTTTTCGCTCAATTCCAGAAGTTTTGTAGTTGATGGAATCTCTGTATAAAAACCTGCTTTTTTTTCTTTTTCGGAAGGTCCTTTCAAAAGTTCTGTTATTGCTGTCGAAAGCCTTGACTTATCAGGAGAAAGTTTCCTTCTTACAGGCGTAAGTTGAAAGTCCGCATTCCCAACACTCTTCATAAAATAGACCTTGACCGAGTTTTTGTCTGTTAGTCTTTCACTTTTGTTTAACAAGAAGAAAGTAGTAATTAATAATATTATTGCTATGAACAAGGAAATTGCCAGAATTATCAGATTTTTAGAATTTTTCATATTAACCCGCCTGTATTTTTAGAAAGTTGTATTTTGTTGTTGCCAGAAAGTTCCTTCTATGAAAATTTTATCATTAACAACTTTGATTTTTTTAACATTTATATCTGAATCTTCTTTTTCAACTGTTTTTAGATCAAAAATATTTATATTGTTCAACTCTATTGAATTTGTGATGAACTTCAAATCATCGCTTTCGTCATCAGTTGTGAATTTAAAGTTTGTGAGTAAAATCTTGTCATTTTTGATTTTTATTGCGGTTTCAAAGCTTATCGGAAAAGTGAAGACAAAAGGTGTTTTTTTATAGACCAACTTGGCTTTCATGTTGATTTTATTATTGGCTATGCTGGGTTTTAAGTCAGTAAAATCAACTTCACCAATCTTAAAGAACCCCATATTTACCGGTATTCCCTGTAAAGAATCTTTTAATGTGTCAGATGCAAATATTTTTTGGAATTCGTTATTTTTTATTTCAGCTTCATATTTTACGAATAGTGGACTGTTAAGCATAGCAGGATTTTTTTTATAATTAAAGTATGTAAAATCGCATAAACTTTGAGCTTTTAAAGATGAAATATAGATATCACTGTATACAAGGTTTTTTCCTGTAATTTCAAAGCCTTTTACTTTTCCCGCAAGCAAATCTCCTGCGCTATAAGCTTTTACACTTACTTTTACACTGCCTTTCTGGATTAATTTTGAAATTTGGTTTTTGATTATTGCTTCAGCTGCCCATGTTGTAAGAATATTAAACCCTAAAATTCTTTGGATTCCTCGAGAAACAGAGCTGCTTATTGGATAAACTCCTGAAGAACAGGTATTTGGTGCTGTATTTGGTGAAGAAAAAGCTATAACTTGAAAAAACATGCTAAAAATAATTACAAACGCAAATATAATTGAAATTTTTTTCATTTTTTTATCCTTTAAATAATTTTAAACAAAAACATTAACAGGTTTTATTATATTATCCTCAAACCGTGCGATTGCTGCAAGTTTGTTTTTATAGACAAGTTGCAATAAATTCGAATTAAATTCTCTTTTAATGGAAAAACTCTGACCTTTTTTTATTTTTTCCAATAAAATTTCATCCACTTCAAAAATTTCAAGCGGTAAAATCTCAATAGGATTCAAAAGAAATTTATCAAAATCTCCTGATTGATAGAAAGATTCTATTTCTTCAAGAGTATGTGTTTTATCTAAAGTGAATTTCCCTGCTTTTATCCTGATTAAATCACACAAACATGCCCCATAGCAAAGTTTTTCTCCCAAATCATACGCAATAGATCTTATATAAGTTCCCTCTGAGCAGTCAATATCGACTACTAATACAGGATTTTCAGTATCTTTATCTGAAATATCAATCAGCTCAATACAATTTATAGTTACTTTTCTGGTCGGAATATCTTTTATCTCTATATTTTTTCTGGCATATTCGTAAAGTCTTTTGCCTTTGTAATGCACAGCCGAATAAATTGGCGGAGTCTGAATTATTTCGCCTTTAAAATCTTCCAGAAAATTTTTTATTTCAGCTATATCTAAATTGACAGTATTCTTTTCCAGAATTTTGCCTTCCATATCGTAGGTATCAGTTTTAATCCCGAGTTTAATAAAAGCTCTGTAAGCTTTTGAACTTTCAAGATACTGAATGATTTTAGTGGCTTTGCCTGTACAAATTGGAAGAACACCTGTTGCCATCGGGTCAAGAGTTCCTGTATGACCTATTTGTTTTATATTTAAAATTTTTCTTAATTTGGCTACAACATCATGAGAAGTAAAGCCCTTAGGCTTATTCACATTAATTATGCCAAAGAAATCCTGCTTTTTATTGTCTTTTATAACATTCATTTAACTTGCTTAAAGCTCGCCTCTTGAAATTTTATCAATCAAATCAGTCAGTCTTCTGCCTTTTTCGAGCGATTCATCAAGCTCAAACTTAAGTTCAGGAGTGAATCTCATTCTTATTCTTCTGCTTACTTCGCCTCTTATGAAAGAAGTCGAATCATTAATCGCATCCATTACGTCCTGCTTGGAATCGTCGGCTGCGAAAATGCTTATATAAGCTTTAGCGTACTTATTATCAGGGGAAAGTTCAACATCTGTAACGGAAATTATTCCTTTAATGCGGGGATCTTTGATTTTATGCTGAATTATATCGCTGAGTTCTTTAATAAGAGCTTTTCTTATACGTTCCCCTCTTGAATTCATCTCTATTCTCCAATTAAATGTTATTTGTCATTGCGAGGAGGGCTATAAGTCCAACTTTAAACTAAAGAATGTCTAATAATTTCTTCTTTAGTAAGGACTTTAATAATGTCGCCTTCTTCAATATCGTTGAATTTGTCAAAAGATATACCGCATTCGTATCCGGCATTGACTTCTTTTGCATCGTCTTTAAAACGTTTTAGCTGGTTAATTATTCCTTTAAAGATTTCTTTATCGTTTCTAAAAACTTTAGCTTCTTTATTACGGATAATTTTTCCTTCAAGTACATAACAACCTGCAATTTTTGATGTTTTGCCAACAGTAAATACTTGTCTAACTTCAGCTGTACCAACTTCAATTTCTTTATATTCAGGTTCAAGAAGTCCAAGCATTGTTTTTTCTATATCTTCAAGCAGCTGATATATAATTTCATATTTTCTGATTAGTACGCCTTCCTCCTGTGATACACGAAGAGCATTTTGGTCTTCTTTTACTCCGAAGCCGACAATAATTGCATTACTTGCCGAAGCCAGCATTACATCTGCTTCTGTGATATCACCGATGCCGAGATGTACAACTTTAACGAAAATCTGTTTTGATTCAAGTTGACGTAGTGAAGAAGTTACCGCTTCCGCCGCACCATTTGTTCCGGCTTTAATAATTATATTAAGGTCTTTTGTTTCGCCTTGACCAGTTTGCAGAAGCATTTCACGTTTTACCTGAGTTGCTCCCATTGCCTCAAATCGGTCGATTTTTTCATTATTTTTTCTTTCAGTCATTATTTCTTTCATTTTTTTATCGGATTTAACGACTTCAAAATGATCTCCTGATTGAGGAATATCTGTAAGACCGAGTATTTCAACAGGAGTACTTGGTCCGACTTTGTGTAAACGTTCGCCAAGATCGTTAATTAGAGCCCTGACTTTGCCTCCTACGGTTCCTGCAACAACGAAATCACCAACTTTAAGAGTTCCTTCCAGTACTAAAAATGTTGCAACAGCACCTTCTCCTTTATCAAGTTTTGATTCAATTACAACACCGGTTGCCGGTTTTGTTGGATCAGCTTTTAATTGTTCGATTTCAGCAACAAGAAGAATGTATTCAAGCAGTTCATCAAGGTTTAATCCTTGAAGAGCGCTCACTTCAACTGTAATTGTGCTACCGCCCCATTTTTCAGGAACAAGTTCATATTCTGTAAGTTGTTGGAGTACCCTGTCAGGATCAGCTCCGGGTTTATCTATTTTATTTACAGCTATTATAATAGGAACTTTTGCAGCTTTAGCGTGATTTATAGCTTCTATTGTTTGAGGCATAATGCCATCATCAGCTGCTACAACTAAAATTACGATATCTGTAGCTTGCGCGCCTCTTGCTCTCATTGCAGTAAAAGCTTCGTGACCCGGTGTATCAATAAATACAATTTTTTTATTATTAACAGTTGCTGTATAAGCACCGATAGATTGGGTTATTCCTCCAACTTCTCCGGTTACTATTTTCTGTTTTGATTTTCTTATTGAATCAAGAAGCGTGGTTTTACCGTGATCTACGTGACCCATTATAGTAACAATTGGAGCTCTTTCTTTAAGCTTTGTTTCATCAACAATTTCTTTTTCAACAACTTCTTCTTCAGCTTCTTCGGATTTTACTTCCTCTTCAATAACAGTAAGACCAAGTTTTTCTGTTATTAATTTTGCTGTAGCTATATCAATAGTTTGATTAACAGTTGCCATGATGCCTGACATCATAAGTTCTTTAATAACTTCAGCCACGCTAAAGTTGAGTTTTTCAGCAAGCTCGCCAACTGTTAATTGGCTGCCAAAATATACTTCAGTAACTTTTTCTGCGAGTTCTTGTTCTTCTCTTTTTTTCTTAAGAAGTTTTGCCTGAATTTTTAGTTCAGCCTGTTTTTCTCTTTTTTGATCTTCTAGTTCTTTAAGCCTGTCTTTTTTCTTAAGAAATTCATTTTTATTGACAGCTTTAAGCCTGTCAGGTTTTTCTTTTCCTAAACTTTCAGGTTTTTCAGGTGTCG
>MFRJ01000079.1:4698-4974 GCA_001784535.1 Candidatus Melainabacteria bacterium GWA2_34_9 | reverse complement strand
AAAACTTTTCTCAAAGTAATCGAAATAAAACCTGATTTTATGTATGCATATTATAATCTAGGCAATTTATATTATAAAAAAGCTGATTATTACAAAGCTCTTGATTATTTTAACAAGGCAATGGAAATAAATTCTTCAAATGCAGATGTTTGTTTCAATATTGCCGTTACCCTTGAGCAATTAGACCATAAAACACTTGCGAAAAAGTTCTACTCAAAGTGTATTGAGTTAAATCCTCAGGATACACAGGCTGAAAAAGCCGTTGAAAGACTGGAT
>MFRJ01000079.1:0-4628 GCA_001784535.1 Candidatus Melainabacteria bacterium GWA2_34_9 | reverse complement strand
AAGACGTGTATTATTTCCTTTAGATTTCGCTCTTAAAAAGTTTAAAGCTTCTGTAGATTTTGAAAAATCTTTTTGAGAGATAAGTGATTTGATTTTTTCAACAGCTTTTTCAAAATTAAATTTGGTGTTTTTATCATCAACACCCATCATTGAGTATATAAAAGAATCCGCGCTAATCTTAGGACTATTGTTAAAGCTTATTGTCTGCGGATTTTGTCCTCGATTTGAAAGATTAATATTATAAATACCCGTTGAATTTCGGGAATCACTTATAATTTCTTCTTCAGCTTGTTTTTGCCTCAAGGCTTTTAAAATATTAGGCTGAAATTTTTCATTATGAACGGAAAAAATTTCTTTATACTCGTAATCGCCTGTTAATAGGTTAAAGTTTTCAAAAAATAAAGGATCAAGTTTTAATTTTTGTTTTTCATCGGGAATTATCAGAGAATCGCAAAATTCTGCAAAATTTTCTCTTGTAACTCTTATGTTAAATTGTTCAGATGAAATTATACTGCCAGCAAAAACAGGCAAAGATGTTACCCCCAGCGTGATAATATTTATTACATACGCAAGGTTAAGAATTATTACCAATTTTTTCTGATAATGTTTCATTATGTAAACTAGCCCAACCAATTTCAATCCATATTTATTTTAAACGATTTTTCAGAAAAATCTAGTGTATATTGCTATTTTCGACTTTTAGGAGTATTGCCTACCCAACTATTCAAACATAGTTGCCAGATGTAACTTTTAAAAAATTATAAATAAACATTCAAAAAGGGTATTGCAATTTTTTGCATCTTAAATATAATATATGTGTGGGTTATAGGTAAATTTACGAAAGGAGATTCTTCGTGAATAAAGAGGAATTAGTACAAGAAGTAGCAAAAAAAGCTAAAGTTACCCAAAAAGAAGCTGCAGAAGTTTTATCAACACTTATAGAAGTAGTTGAAAAAACAGTTTCAAAAGGTAAAAAAGTTACATTAGTAGGATTCGGTACATTTGAAGCTCGCAAAAGAGCAGCTAGAACCGGTAGAAATCCTCAAACAGGTAAAGAAATTAAAATCCCTGCAAAAACAGTTCCTGCATTTACCGCTGGTAAAAAATTCAGAGAACTCGTTAACAAGTAGAAACTTGAATTTTGAAATTAAAACGGACACTTTTAAAAGTGTCCGTTTTTTGTTTTATAAATTTTTAACTTGTATTGTTAGACATTGACTGTTGAATTCGCCAAATCACAAATATTACAAAATATTAAGCTGCAAGGTTGAAAAGCAATAATCTTTATTGATAGAGAGAAGGAGGAATTCAACAAAAATTTATTTATATTTTTTAGCATGAAATAATAACAAATTGTTTTTATAGATATATATGGATTATATAAAAATGAAACATGAACTATATTCTTGTAAAAATAATTGATTTTATAATCAAAGGAGAAAATTTATGAGTATTAATAATATTAACGGCATTAATTCTTACTATTCTGCTCTTTTAAATCAACAAGGGAGTCAGAACTCTTATGGACAATCTCAGGATTCACTGTTCGGCAATAATATATTAACCTCTAATGCAAATAATTTTAATAGTGCTACTCAAAACAATTCAAATTCTTTATTGCAAATGCTTTTGCCTTTATTGATAAATCTTTTAACAGGTCAACAAAATACACAAGCATCAAGTACACCAGTTATATCAGCAAAAACATCAATAGGATCACATCAAAATACAAAAAAATCAGGCATAAATAATGCTCGGCAGGATCGATTATCTGTATCTGTTAATAATTCAAAGGTTAAGCATGATCAGACCGTTAAAAATAATCAAGCTGTAAACGTAGGAATAAACCAAACTATAGAAGGAGAGTGGCTCCGTTTTGAAGATGGATCAAAAATATGTAATAACTATACTAAGGCTGATCATAAATTGGTATCTTCAACTAAATATGAGTATGGCGATAAAGGCAGATTAAGTCATTCATTGAGCGATGAATATGACGCAAACGAAAAATTGAAAAAATCAATTGAATACACAAAAACTCCGGGTCAAGAAATTACAGATAACTGGTTAGTAAAATTTTATGATCAAGAAGGAAATATCACCAGAACAAATGTAAGAACAAGGGATGCTAACGGCATAATAATTACAAAAGAGATAGATAAAGAAGGAAATGCAAAAATAATTGAAAATAAACCAGGATTTTAGCAATAGCTCAGAAATTTAGTAAAGCCAAAGGCTTGACTCGGCAATCTAAGTTTTAAACAGCAGCTGTGCTTCCCAAAGTAATGCCTTCAGCTGCGAGATCAGCTTCCACCATTATTTTCACAAGTTCCTTAAAGCTGGTTTTAGGAGTCCAGTTTAATTTTTGTTTAGCTTTTGTCGGATCACCGATAAGCAGCTCAACTTCTGCAGGTCTAAAATATCTTGAATCAATTTCAACATACTTTTCCCAATCAAGATTAACAGTTTTAAAAGCCTGTGTTAGAAAATCTTTTACTGAATAGGTTTCTCCTGTTGCAACAACATAATCATCGGGTGAATCTCGCTGTAACATAAGCCACATAGCTTCTACATAATCTTTTGCAAAACCCCAGTCACGTTTTGCATCAAGGTTTCCAAGATATAACTTGTCCTGTTTGCCTGCAACTATTTTTGCCAACGCTTTTGTAATTTTTCTTGTTACAAAAGTTTCGCCTCTTCTCGGAGATTCGTGGTTAAACAAAATACCATTACAGTTAAACATATTGTAGCTTTCACGGTAATTTACCGTAATCCAGTAAGAATAGAGCTTAGCAACAGCATAAGGACTCCTTGGATAGAAAGGAGTGGTTTCCTTTTGAGGAATTTCCTGAACTTTTCCATATAATTCACTTGAAGAAGCCTGATAAAATTTTGTATTAATTTGTGTATCTTTAATAGCATCAAGGAGTCTTAAGGTTCCAAGTCCGACAACATCACCTGTATATTCAGGAGTATCGAAGCTAACTCTTACATGGCTTTGTGCGCCAAGGTTATAAATTTCATCAGGTGTAACTTTTTCAAGAATTCTGCAAATATTTGAAGAATCTGACAAGTCTCCGTAATGAAGAAAAAGTTTTGTACCGGCAATATGCGGGTCAGAGTAAAGATGGTCGATTCTTTCTGTGTTAAAAGAGCTTGATCTTCTGATTATTCCGTGAACTTCGTATCCTTTTTCTAGTAATAATTCTGTAAGATAAGAACCATCCTGCCCTGTAATTCCTGTAATTAAAGCTTTTTTTACCATTATTCACTCCAAGTTGTTTGTTTAATTCTGATTTACATAATTAATCTATAATAAAGCCGAGTTCGTGGATTTTTTCAATAAATTCGTTCATATCAGGAGATTTTATAAAATATGTTTCATAAAGAAAGTTCAATTTTTTTGTAACAAATTCCCTGTTGAACCATGTATCAGCTGCTGACGTAACTATTATTCTAAGCTTATCTATTTCAGGGATACCTTTTTCTTTTTCAAGATCTCGTATTAATTGTAAGACTTGACCGCCGTGCAAATCAGGCATTACTACATCAAGAATCATAAGCTGATAAGGACATCCGTTATCTAAAGAAGCTTTATAAGCTTCTATTGCCTCAGTTCCATTCTTTACGGAATCACACGGTCCGTACTTCAAGAGTACTTTTTCAAATATCTTTCTGCAAATTATTTCATCATCAACAACAAGACTTTTCAATTTTTTTCACCCGTTTGATTATATATAATTATTTTACTATGAAATAAATTTAACCTTCAATTTTATACTCAAAAAAAATAAAATTATCCCTAATGTAATTAAATTAAGAAAATATCCGCATCCGTCCATTGTATTCCAAAACCCGTCAACGATTATGGAATTCGGAATAAAGAAAAACGTTGTCATAAAAAACAAAAAGAAACTGTCATAATTAATTAATTTCAAAAATTTCCTGTGAAGCCACACAACGGCAATTCCAAGAAATAAACCCTCAAGAATTACGCCCACTAAGCCAAAATTCCAGAAAGCGTTTGATATTCCGCCAAAGTTATATGTAATTTTAGCTTCATTAAGTGATTCATTAAAAACTTTTTCTGTCATTAATGAAGAAAAATAATAGCCTTTACCTGAAATCATATTTCTTGGAAAAGGTTGCAAAACGTGGTTTTTAATTTGCTCAGGCAGATGAAAATCTTTAAAAGAAAAGATTGTGCCATTTTCTTTTTCTATGTATTCAAAGAAATAAAGTGAATTTTTAAAATTATCAAGACGTTTTATGCTTTCAGAAAAGATTTTTGTTGTGTAAATTGATTGAAAGTTAGGAGAAACAGCCGAATTGTTTCTATAAACTGAATAAAAGCTTATTAATCCGAAAGTTAAAAGAAATATTAATGAAAAAGTAAACGCTGTTTTAAATTTTAGCCTGTTATAAAAAGTGTAAACAGCTATACAAGAAATAACAGGAAGAAAAATAATGCTTCTTGAACCTGAAATAGCAGCAAATGCGAGTAAAAATATTATATGAAATACAGTGAAAGCTTTTAATTTTAAAGAATTATTCTCCTTAAAAAACGAGGTTAAAGGGCGAAGCCCTTTTCTCTGTTCGTCCCCCTCCTCGACGAGGGGAACAGGGGG
>MFRJ01000078.1:30557-38773 GCA_001784535.1 Candidatus Melainabacteria bacterium GWA2_34_9 | reverse complement strand
TAAAAATTTCCGGATCAGGCCAGAAAGTAGTTTTTGTTCCTCTTTCTGTGGTTTCATTTTCCTTAAGAACAGGGGAAGTTGGCTCACCTCTAAGGTAAGTTTGTTTGTACATCCAGCCGTTTTTGGAAACTTCAACAATCATTTTTTCAGAAAGAGCGTTTACTACGGAAGCACCAACGCCGTGAAGCCCACCGGAAACTTTATATCCGCCGTCTCCGAATTTTCCGCCGGCATGAAGAACAGTATGTACTATTTCAAGAGCAGATTTCCCTGAATCTTCTTTTACGTCAACAGGAATTCCCCTGCCGTTATCTATAACTGTAATGCTTTCATCTTTATTTATGTTTACTTTTATTTCCGTACAAAATCCTGCGAGTGCTTCATCAATAGAATTATCTACGATTTCGTAAATAAGATGATGCAAGCCTCTCTGGCTGGTTGAGCCAATGTACATGCCCGGTCTTAGTCTTACGGCTTCCAGACCTTCCAGTATACGAATATTACTCGCGTTGTATTGATCTGTTTTTTCTGTCATTGTTGTGTCCACAATTGAATCCTTATATTTTTAATAATTATTATTGCATTTTGTTAATTGATTTTCGGGTATCTAAAAGGAATTTTATTAGTAAATATCCCATAAATAATACTATTGAAAAAATAAAAACCATTGAAATTATTTCAGGAATATTCATGTTATTCTCCTTTTGCTAATTTAATAAAAAAATTATTTATTTCTTCATTATTATCTTTAATAATTAAAATCAATACATAATCTAAAAAAAACCCAAGACTTATAATAATGCTTTTAACAACAAGCTCAATATTAAACTTAAAAGGTGAAATTATATTGATAATTAAACCAAAAATTCCGCCTGTTAAAACAACAAGAACAGTCCAGAGAATTTTTCTCATTTCAATAAGATCGTCTATTTTTTTATAAATTAATTCTTTGTCCATGCCTGTTTTTTCTAATTATGATCCGATTAAATTACTTTTGATTTCCCGAAATAGTTAATAATCGACAAAACCTCTCACTAATATTATACCACGCACAAGTTTTTACTTGGTGAAAGTTTAAGTTTTTTATAGTATGTAATAAAAATATAATATATTGTTAAATTAAGATGTGATTTAAGTTATAAAAGGAATTGAAATGGAAAAAGCGATTGAATGTTTAACAAAAAAATATGCGGATTTCTCAGGCAGAGCCAGCAGATCAGAATACTGGTATTTTGCGCTTTTAGTTTTTATAGGAATTGTTTTATTAACGATAATAGACAGTGTAACAGGATTTTATGACAGTAAATCCAATATCGGATTATTCAGTACTATTTTTAAATTAGCTATATTTATTCCTCAATTGGCAGTTTCAGTAAGGAGATTGCATGATGTTGATAAATCAGGTTGGTGGTGGTTTATAGCACTAATTCCGATAATTGGTATAATTTGGCTCTTGGTTCTTTATTGTACAAAAGGGACAGAGGGTGATAACAGGTTTGGTGTCGATCCTTTGCAGGTTTAAACAAATCATTCAACGGTAATAGGTTTTGTTGTCATTGCGAGGAGGGCTAAAAGCCCGACGTGGCAATCTCTTCTGTTACGTATTAAAACTTTTATTCTCCTTTTTCGCATGTTCATTTTCTTTCTTTTTGAATGCAAAAAGAAGAGAAAACGAACCAAAAGAAAGAAAAACTAAAAACCCAAAAGAGGGGGGGAGATCTGTCCTGTTTAGAGTGAAAGCTTATAATTGCTCATTTAATAGATTGCCACGGGCTAAAGCCCTCGCAATGACAGCCTATTCTACAGTAACTGACTTAGCTAAATTTCTTGGCTGGTCGACGTCTTTTCCGAGGAATTCTGCTATGTAATAAGCCAGCAATTGTAGCGGAATTGTTGTCAAGATTGGTGAAAATATTTCATCAGTCTGAGGAACTTTAAGTATATACTTGAAAACAGATTCTAGCTTTTTGTCATCGCTTGAAGTCACTGCAATCATGCGAGCTTCTCTTGCTTTTGACTCCTCGCTGTTTGAAAGAACCTTCTCAAAAACTTTTCCCGGTACTAATATTGCAACCACAGGCATGGTTTTATCGAGCATGGCAATCGGTCCATGTTTTAATTCGCCGGCAGGATAGCCTGTAGCGTTAATATAGCTGATTTCTTTTAGTTTCAAAGCTCCTTCAAGTGCGACAGGATAATTAATACCTCTTGCTATAAAGATAAAATCCTTTGAGCTGTTGAATTTTATTGCGCATTTCTTGATTTCTTCAGTGTGGTTTAAAATCATCTCGACTTTATGAGGAAGATGAAGAAGTTCTTTTTTATACTCTTCAAGTTTTTCCGCGGGAAGACTTTTGTTAATTTCAGCAAGCTTTAAAGCCAGTAAATAAAAAGCTAAAAGCTGTGCGGTATATGATTTTGTGGCAGCAACGCTTACTTCAAATCCTGCATTTATAGGAAGAAGGCTGTCAGCATCTCTTGCCATTGTTGAATCAGGTCTGTTTGTTATTACAAGAATATGTGAACCTTTTTCTTTGGCAAGCCTTAAAGCTGTAATAGTATCTGCTGTTTCTCCCGACTGGGAAACACCTATGGTAAGTGAATTTTTGTCGGAAACAACTCTTTTGTAAATATATTCGCTTGAAGCTTCAACATCAACAGGAAGTCCTATAAATTCTTCAATTAGATATTTCCCTACAAGCGCGGCGTGCAATGATGTTCCGCAGGCAATAATCTGAATCCTTTTAAGGTTTTTCAGGCTTTCTTCGGTAAGTTTTACTTCATCCAGCTTAATTGGGTCAGTTTGGTTTGTTAATCTGTTAAACAAAGTTTGTCTGATTACATCAGGTTGTTCATGGATTTCTTTAAGCATGAAATGTTTATAGCCCATTTTGTTTATAGAAATAGGCTCCCAGGGAATAATTTCCGGTTTTCTATTTAATATTTTGCCTTCTATATCTGTAATTTTTATGGAATTTTCTTTAATTTCCGCTACTTCAAGGTCATTTAAGTAAATAACTTTTTTCGTATATTCAAGAAGAGCAGGCACATCGCTTGCAATATAGTTTCCTTTGTCGCTTAAACCGACTATTAAAGGAGCGTTTTTTTTCGCTGCATAAAGTGTCTCGGGATCTTCTTTGAAAAGTACTCCCAATGCATAAGCCCCGTCAAGTTTTTTGAGCGCGCATCTCAGGGCATGACCGAAATCTTTTGTGTCTTTTAGGCAGTCTTCTATCAAATGTGCGATTACTTCTGTGTCTGTTTGGGACTGAAAAACGAATCCCTTTACGGTTAATTCTTCTTTTAATTCTTTATAGTTTTCTATGATTCCATTATGAACAAGCGCAACCTTGTTTTCAAAGCTCACGTGGGGGTGTGCGTTAATTTCGTTTGGAACGCCGTGAGTTGCCCATCTTATGTGACCAATTCCGATAAAAGCTTTTTCATCTTCTTCGTTGCCTTTAAGAAGACTTCTCAGGTTATCAAGCTTGCCTTGTGCTTTAAAAACTTTTATTGAATCTTGTTTATGTATGGCAATTCCTGCCGAATCGTATCCTCTGTATTCAAGTTTGCTAAGCCCGTTGAGCAAAAAGGATATTAAAGGTTCTTTTCCTATATATCCGACTATTCCGCACATTGTTTTTATACCCCATGATTTTAGTGATTTTTATAGATAAACATTAATAAAGATAAGGATATCAAAAGAATTTTATTTTACAACTAAAGATTATATAAAGAAATTGAATACTATTAGATTTATTGCGAATTTATATATAAGACTTTCAGCTCATTTTTAAAAAACTTAAATACATACTTATACCATTTAAATTAAACAAAAAAGTTCTTATCATTAATTGTAGTAAAAAGGAGGTCTTTTATTATGATGAAAAATTTACATTTAATTGCTTATACACTTATTATTATAGGTGCTTTAAACTGGGGTCTTGTCGGATTTTTTAGATTTGACCTTGTAGCATTTTTATTTGGAGAGATGACAGTATTTAGCAGAATAATTTATTCGCTTGTAGGATTGTCTGCTGTTGCTGAAATTATACTTAATGCCCAAAACACGAAGTTTGCTAGAGGTTATGCTCATTAACCAAGCACTGATAAAAAAGCCGAAACAAAAATTTTTTGTTTCGGCTTTAATTTTTATTTACTAAAAAAACAGAGGTAATGTAGGTTATGATGAGATATCTTTATACAATTACTTATGCGATTGTAATTATGGCAGCTGTTTCATGGGGTTTTGCCGCAACAACCAGCGAGCCTATTCCGCTTGTAGCAAGATTAGTAGATGCTTTGGTTGGTGTATGCGGTCTTATTCAGATTATGCTGAATATTCAGGGCTATAAGCTTGCCGGTAACTACGTTCGCTAAAATAAAATACAATCAGGTAAAAACAGGGGAAATAAAAAATCCCCTGTTTTTGTTTGGCATGTTAAAATAATCGGTAAATAGTATAAAAATTTGAGGAAAAATGCAGGAATATTTTTCAAATAAAACTATAGAAAAGCTTAAATACGATCTCGTAAGAGAAAAACTCTTGAGTTTTGAGGATTTAACACGTGTGGAAGAATCATCAAAATCAAGTAACCTTCATATCGGTCAGGTTTTAATACGAGAAAACCTCGTCACTGAAGAAACCTTGCTGAAATTTATAGAAAATAACCTTCATATTCCTTATGTAAATCTTGAAGATTATTCTTTAGACAAGCAGTGTCTTGATTTTATTTCTGCTGAAGATGCCAGAAAACATAAAATTATTCCTCTTTTTAGGATAGAAGATGTTTTAACTATTGCAATGGCCGATCCTATGGATCTTTTTGTTTTGAATAATCTTGTAAAATCTGTTAACTGTCAGATTGAACCTGTAATCTGCTCGGAAAGACTTGTTTTGGAAGCCATAAACAAATTTTATTCTTCCAGTAATTTTAAAGAAAATAATATTGAAGTTAGTCAGGGAGTTGACTGGAGAGATGAACTTAATTTTGGGATTATAAACGAGTTTCAGGCAGAAAAAGTAATTAACGCCATTATTTTTCAAGCACTTTCAGAAGATGTCTATGAAATAATCCTTGAAAATACTAATGAGGGCAAGACCATAAAGTTTAAAAAAGAGGGTGAAATTTTTGAAAAAGGAGCAATACCGCTTCTTTTAACCCCGCTTTTTAACTCTAAATTAAAATCTTTATCAGGGCTTGATCCTACGACAAATGAGATTCCTCAACTTGGAAAGTTTGAATACGTTTTTTTAGGAGAAAATGTAACTTCTATAATTGCTACTTTTCCTACAGTAAAAGGTGAAAGAATTACCATAAAGCTTTACAGGTCGCCAGAAAGCATAAAAGAACTTTCTTTAAATGAAGAAGATAAGCATTTTTTGGAAGAAAGTATAAATAAAGCAGGAATAATCCTTATATCAGGTCCGAACTTGAGCGGAAAAAGTTTTATTGCTTACTCAATACTAAATTCTCTTGATAAACTAAATAAAAATATAATGACGGTTGAATCAATTGTAAAGTATGATTTGGCAGGGGTAAGCCAGTGCGAGTTAAAAGAAAAAGTCGGCTTTGATTTTGCAAAAGCGATAAAATTTATTGATTTTCAGTCGCCTGATATTGTTTATGTGGAAGAAGTAATTTCTAATGACGATATCAAATATTTATCACTTCTTGCTGATTCTCAAAAAACGGTTATTACAGAGATTAAGGCAGAAAATATTGATGTTTTGCAGAAGAAACTTGAATCAGGGGATTTTAACAATTTTAAGAAAAATGTTAATTGTTTGATTTTTGTCGAAAATAAAGATAAAATTCAAATAATAAAAGGAAGTTGAAAAATTTTAATAGTTAAATAGACGAGGTACTTATGTCAGCAGTAATTGAAGAAAAAACAACAGGTTTAATAACACAGGTAATAGGTCCTGTAATAGACGTTGAATTTCCGGGAGGCAAACTGCCGCAGATTTATGATGCACTTGTAATTAAAGATGCATATCCGGGACAGCAAAATCCTGATCTTGTAGCTGAAGTTCAGCAGCTTCTCGGCGAAAATAGAGTTAGATCAGTTGCTATGTCAAGTACTGATGGTCTAAGACGTGGCATGGAAGTTGTAAATACAGGAGAACCGATAAAAGTTCCTGTAGGAAATTCAACTTTAGGTAGAATTTTAAACGTATTAGGTCAGGCTGTAGACGAAGGTGAGCCTATACAGGCAGAAGATCATTATCCTATTCACAGACCTGCTCCGACTTTAATCGACCAAAATACAGACAGAGAGATATTTGAAACAGGCGTTAAAGTTATTGACCTTCTTGAACCATATCCGAAGGGCGGTAAAATTGGTCTTTTTGGTGGTGCAGGCGTTGGAAAAACAGTTATTATTATGGAATTAATTCATAATATTGCTCAGGAACACGGCGGTGTTTCTGTATTTGGCGGTGTAGGTGAAAGAACAAGAGAAGGAAATGATCTCTGGCATGAAATGAAAGAATCAGGCGTTATTGATAAAGTTGCTCTTGTTTACGGACAAATGAACGAGCCTCCCGGAGCAAGGATGAGAGTTGGCTTAAGCGCTCTTACCGTTGCTGAATATTTTAGAGATGCTGCAAAACAAGACGTATTGTTATTTATTGATAACATTTTTAGATTTACACAGGCCGGTTCTGAAGTATCAGCACTTCTTGGACGTATGCCTAGTGCTGTAGGTTATCAACCGACACTAGCTTCCGAAATGGGAGAACTTCAGGAAAGAATTACCAGTACAAAAGACGGATCAATCACATCTGTTCAGGCAATTTATGTACCTGCTGATGATTTAACAGATCCGGCTCCCGCTACAACTTTTGCTTTCCTTGATGCCTCTACAGTACTTTCAAGACAGATTTCTGAGCTTGGAATTTATCCTGCTGTTGATCCTCTTGCCAGTACAAGTCGTGTGCTTGATCCTAGAATAATAGGTGATGATCACTATGATACAGCTCGTGGCGTTCAGCAAGTGCTTCAGAGGTATAAAGACCTTCAGGATATCATTGCGATTCTTGGTATGGACGAGCTTTCCGAAGAAGACAAAATCACCGTATCAAGAGCAAGAAAACTTCAAAGATTTCTTAGTCAGCCTTTCTTTGTTGCGGAAACTTTCACAGGAACCCCAGGAAAGTACGTAAAACTTGAGGATACGATTAAAGGCTTCAAGGAAATTCTTGAAGGCAAACATGATGATCTTCCTGAACAGGCTTTTTATATGGTGGGGACTATTGAAGAAGTTATAGAAAAAGCTGCAAAAATGGCTAAAGGCGAGTAAACATGGCGAAAAAACTAAACCTTAAAATAATTACTCCTCAAAAAGTCCTTCTTGAAGAAGAAGTTGATGCTGTTTATTCGACTTCAACAGATGGTCAATTCGGCATACTTCCTGATCATATTTCCTATATGACCCCGCTTGATATTGGTGTAACTGAATATACCAAGGATAATAAAAAAGAATTTATTTCCACGATTGGCGGAATTCTTCAGGTAAAGGATAATGTTGTTACTATTCTTTCAGATTTGGCAGAGTTTGGTGAACAAATTGATGTAGCAAGAGCAAATGCCGCAAAAGAAAGGGCAGAAACACGCTTGAGAACAGGCGCAACAGATGTTGATGCTGATAGAGCTCATGCAGCACTTTCTCGTGCAGTTGCACGAATCCATGCCGCTTCTAAAACAATGTAAGATTTCCTGATATTTTATGAAAATAAATATAGCATATTTATACCCTGAATTGTTGAATATTTACGGTGACAAAGGCAATATACTTGCCTTTGTCAATCGTTGTTTATGGCGAAATATAGAAGCTCAAATCCATGAAATCCACCCAGGCGATAACATAGATCCTGATGTTTATGATTTTTATTTTATCGGCGGTGGGCAGGATCAGCAGCAAATAGCTGTAGCTGATGAATTACATAAACAAAAAGATGCTTTAGCTCAGGCAAGAGATAATATGGCAGTTTTTCTCACTATTTGTGGAGGATATCAGCTTCTCGGGCATTATTATAAGCCCCATTCAGGAGATAAATTAAAAGGTATTAGTCTTTTAGATGCTTATACTATTGCCGGAAATACAAGATATATAGGGAATGTGACTGTCAAAACGGAATTTCCATTGAAGGAAAAAACCCTTGTCGGTTTTGAAAATCACAGCGGTTTAACTTATCTTCAGGGAGATACAAA
>MFRJ01000078.1:24949-30480 GCA_001784535.1 Candidatus Melainabacteria bacterium GWA2_34_9 | reverse complement strand
TCGGAACTTACCTTCATGGCTCCTTTTTGCCTAAAAATCCGCATTTTACCGATTATTTAATTCAACTTGCACTTGAAAGAAATTATGGAAAAGTAGAATTAGAGCCGATTAATGATGAAATTGAGTGGGCTGCCCATAATAAGGCTATAGGCAGAAAATATTAAAAAGTATTTATTACTACTTTCCCGAAGTGATTTTGTTTGAAATTTGGCTTACTGTTTCAAATAAAACCTTATTTGTTTGAATTTCTTCTTTCATTTTTTCATAAGCATAAAGGATGGTCGTATGTTTTCTTCCGCCAAAAGCGTTGCCAATTGATGGAAAGCTTGAGTTTGTCAAATTCCGCGCAAGATAAATAGCTATTTGTCTTGCATAAGAAAACTCTTTTGCTCTTGATTGTCCTTTAAGATCAGCCGATTCCATAGAAAAATGGTTAGCAGTTACTTCAATAATTTTATCTAAAGTTAAATTTTTTCCTGAACCTGAGAAATTGATTATTTTTTTGACAGCTTCAACCGTCATAGCGCAGTCGTTAATGCTTACATAAGCAATTACCCTGTTTAAGCCTCCCTCGAGTTCACGAATATTGTTCTGGTAAGCTGTTGCAATGATTTCCAGAACATCGTCAGGGACATTTAAATTTTCTCTTTCAACTTTGTTTTTAAGGATTGCGATTCTTGTTTCTATATCAGGAACTTGAATATCAGCTAATAGACCCCATTCAAAACGGCTTCTTAGCCTTTCTGTAAGCGTGGAAATGTTTTTTGGCGGTCTGTCGCTTGTGATTATGATTTGTTTTCCTGATTCATGAAGCGTATTGAAAGTGTGGAAGATTTCTTCCTGAGTGTTTTCTTTTCCTTCAATAAACTGGATGTCGTCAAGGAGCAAAACGTCCATTTGCCTGTATTTTGCTCTGAAAGCAGGCATTTTGTCGGTTCTGATACAGTTTATAAGTTCATTTGTGAAGGATTCTGTGCTTATATATTTGATTTTTAAATCAGGGTGGTTTACAAGGACATAATGACCTATTGCCTGCATAAGGTGGGTTTTGCCAAGACCTGATCCTCCATAAATAAATAATGGATTGTGTGCTCTTCCTGGAGATTTGGCGACAGCAAACGCTGCGGCATGCGCAAATTTATCGTGAGAACCCACAACAAAGGTGTCAAAAGTGTATTTCAGGTTTAAGTTGTTTGAAATGCTTTTTAATGCGTCAATCTGGTTTTCAGAAAGCGGTATATTTTTGTTTTGTTTAGGTTCTTTTGTTGCGGACTTACATTCATTCTTATTTTTTTCGTTCTTTAAGTCCGGCATTTCTGGAAAATTGATTTTTTGCTGAATATTTTCAAACTGTTCAACTTTTATTTTAAGTTTAATATTTTTTCCGGTAACTTCTTTAATGACATTATTAATGTGTTCAAGATAATTTTTATGAATCAAATCTTTGCCGGTTTTGCTGTTTGTGGAAATCTCAAGGGTTTTTTCATCAAGAGAATTGAATTTTACGGGTTTTATCCATGACTCAAAAGCAGGAGTGCCAAGCACTTCCGCTAGTTTTTCCTGTATTTTTTCCCATGTTTTTAATTCTTCAGTCATGACATGTATTTTATACCAAACCAAGATATGTTTTTGGATTTATTAAAACGTAAAATTATTGAAAGATTATATAATACCAAAAACAGTCATCACAAGCTTTAAACAGGTACTTGTGTAAAAGATTATTTTTAATACCAAATCGTATTCGTTAAAATATTATTTATTTTTAACAGTAATTTCTGTTGTATTGTCCAAAACCATTTTCATTGCTGTAAAATTTGCCCTTAAATAATCTGTTTCGTTTACTATTGTTTCTAATCTGGCATGCATATCCCCAATATTTCCTATTAGGATTTCTTTTTGTAAATTTGTAATAGTTGTTATTTCTTTTTCTGACATAATAAACTCCTTTGGTATTTACAAAGATTTTTCGGTGTATACATTTCTAAATGAATATAATAATCATATTAAGTGATTATACAATCTAGGGCATGTGACGTCAAGAAATTAAAATAATTGAATGATAGAAAAAGAATTTTTAGAAAAATTAGGTTTAAATATAAAACTTGAAAGAGTAAGAAAAAGGCTTACTCAGGAAGATTTGGCTGGTTTAGTCGGTTGTGACAGATCCTATATCAGTTTAATAGAACGAGGTCTGCAAAATCCTTCCATTATAAAAATTGTAAAAATGTCAAAAGCTTTAGATGTTGATATTAAAGTACTTTTGAACGAACTTTTATAAAATTATACTTTCGTCGAATTAAATTAAAATAAAAAAGAGTTATTATAAACAAAGTCAGGAGATAACGAACCTTGTAGTAGTTATCTCCTGATACGTTTTTGCGAAGCGGGAGTTCAGCCAAAGTGGAAATGGTGAGTTTTTACTTTAGCTGAACTCATTCTTTTATGTAAATAAAATTTTTTTAGTAAACACCTTTAAAATAAGTGATTTCAGGTTTTTCTTTAAGCAAAATCCCTATTAAATCAAATCTTATGTCCTTAAAATCTATATTTGGATTTTTTGTTAAATAAATTTCAGCCAGTTTTTGAATTTTATTAAATTTTTTTTCATCAACCGATTCAAGAGGATTGCCGAAAAAATTTGAGCTTCTTGCTTTTACTTCTATAAAAACAAGTGTATTTTTGTCTTTAGCGATAATATCTAGTTCTCCCATACGTGAAAAACGCCAATTTTTTTCGATTATTTTAAACCCCTGTTTTTCAAGAAAGTTTATAGCGAGGTTTTCGCCTGCTTTGCCTTTTAAAAAATTCTGCTGTTTCATAATTTTTTCCTCTTTTTTAATTTTAGCAGGGAATTTTAAAAAAATGTTTTAACGGACAATCCTGCTTCAAGAGGATAATACAAATATTTCTTAAGTTTCGTTAAAACAAAACAGGTAAGCAGTGGTAATCCCTCTTTTATAAATGAAAAAACTTTTGATAAATAAAAACTGATGTTCCAAGAATTGCTGTACTTAAAAAGATTGTAAGGTAAAAATTCATTCCTTTTTTGATAAAAAATATTGCCGCAATAAAGAATATAAAAGAAATTAATGTTCCTGCCATGACAGATAGCAAAAAATTTGAAATCAAATTTAAATCTTTATTTTCATAATAAATCCAAATTATAGAAAGAAGTGTTGTTATCGGCATAGCAGCTATTAAGCCGCCAACAGAAGGAAATTTCTTGGCTATTTCTGATACTGTGGCTATAATACAGGCTGAAACTATTATTTTTATAATAAAAAAAATGTTCATAATTAATTTTTTTAATCCTAATGTTATTTAAAATTATAGTTCGTATTCATATATTATATGCGAAATTGCAACTGTTGCGGCTGTTTCTGCCCTGTAAATCAATTTTCCTAAAGTCACAGACGCAAAGCTTTTTTCAGTAAATTTATCTATCTCTTTATCGCTCCACCCGCCTTCAGGTCCAATCACAAGAAGAATATTTGCGTTTTCTGCTACTTTATTTTTCGACAAAAACTGTTTTATCGAAACAGCAGCTTCTTTTTCTGAACACATTATTTTTAAATCAAAATTTTCAAGATTTACAACTTCATCAAAAATTGAAATAGGCTTAATTTCTGCCAAATCGCCTCTCTTGCATTGTTTTGCTGATTCATAAACGATTTTTTGCCATCTTTGAACTTTAAAAAGCTTATCTTTTTCAGAATCAAACTTAACCACAGTATTTTTGCTTATAAAAGGAAATATTGTCCTGACTCCCAGCTCTGTGGCTTTTTGTATAATAAAATCCTGTTTTTGGGATTTTATTATGCTTTGAGCAAGGGTTATACTGATTTTTAACCTTTTATCGGAAAAATAACTGTCTATGATTTGAGCTTCAATTAAATCAGGTTTAATGGAGACTATTTCAGCCTCATAGACAAAATTCTCCGGTCCCGATAGAATCAGCCTATCCTTTTTTCTGTTCCTCAGAACATTCGTTATATGGTTAATATCAGATAGATTTGTAATTAAAATTTTATCTTCCTGAATATTTTCTTTATTTATAAAAAACTGCGGCATTTATAATAATTTCCCTTAAAGTCTAAAATTCAGTTTCCATGCTATTTTTCAGTATATTACAAAAAAACCCTTCTCCACCAAAAGTTGTATATTATTACGAATTATTAAAGATTATTTACAATGTTTCGATTTATTAAATGTGGAGAAAAATAAAAATAGTGGGAGAAAAATAAAAATTACTGGGAGGTAATAATAAAATAAAAGAGTATTAAATTGTGGAGTTTAAAAAGTTTTTAATTAAATAAAGGGTAAATGTATACCTGACTTAGATGTTATCATCTTCTTTTTCGAATGAATCTTAACAGAAAACAAGATTACATTTCGGAAAAATAGATAAAACAAAAACAAAGTTTTTAAAACAAAATAAAAGCACCAAAGCTAAATACTAGTTTATTTAGCAGGGGGACTTTTTTACCAAAAATTTAATCACAGGGACGTAATTTTACAATACAAGGAGAGTTTTGTATGTCAATTGTAGTGAACAACAACATCGCGTCATTAATTGCGCAAAGGAATTTATCAACCAACTCAGGAAACTTAGTTAAATCAATCGAAAGATTATCATCAGGTTTCAGAATCAACAGAGCATCCGATGATGCAGCAGGTTTATCAATCTCTGAAAATTTAAGAGGACAAATCAGAGGCAACAAACAAGCCATCAATAACATTCAGGATGGAATCAATTTACTTCAAATAGCAGAAAGCAGTCTTTCAGTAATTAACGAAAATATTCAAAGGATTAGAGAATTAGCTGTACAAGCAGCAAACGACACAAACAGTTCAGTAGAGAAAGATGCGATTTTATCAGAAGTTAACGCAAGATTATCTGATATTGACAGAATATCAAAAGCAACAAAATTTAATAACATAAAATTGCTTGATGGTACAGCAAGTGCAGTTCTTCAGGTAGGAGCGGATTCCGAACTTTCAACAAATACCATTACAATCGGAAATAATGTTCTTGGCCGCGCCACAGTTTCCTGTATAGGTACCACAGCAAGTGTAAACGGACTGACATTAAATGTAACAGGTGCAGTATGGAGTAGCAATAGTATAAGACTTTATATGGATGTTCTTGATGCAGCATTAAGTGACATTACCACTAGAAGATCAAACCTTGGAGCATATCAAAACAGATTAGAAAGTGCTCTTGGAAACCTTACCATAATGAATGAAAACATCCAAAACGCAGAATCAAGGGTAAGAGATCTTGATGTGGCAAAAGAAACTGCAAACATGACTAAATATCAAATATTACAGCAAGCTTCAGCAAGTGTTCTGGCTCAGGCTAATGCATTACCTCAAGTAGCATTGAAATTACTCGGATAAGAGAAATAAATTCAAATAAGTTCATAGAGTGACAGTTAATACAAACAATTAATAAAGGGAGAAAGAAAGTGTCTATAGTAGTTAACACGAACGTGGCATCATTAATCGCACAAAGGAATTTATCCTCAAAC
>MFRJ01000078.1:16678-24908 GCA_001784535.1 Candidatus Melainabacteria bacterium GWA2_34_9 | reverse complement strand
TTACAGAATCAATAGGGCGGCAGATGATGCAGCAGGTTTATCAATTTCCGAAAACTTACGAGGAACAATCAGAGGTAACAAACAAGCTATCAATAATATTCAGGACGGCATAAATATGCTTCAGATTGCAGAAGGCGGTTTGGCTGTCATCAACGAAAACATTCAAAGAATTAGGGAACTCTGTATTCAAGCAGCAAACGACACAAACAGTTCAGTAGAAAGAGATGCAATTTTATCAGAAGTTACTGCGAGATTATCTGATATTGACAGAATAGCAAAATCTTCAAAATTCAACAATATAAACTTGCTTGATGGTACTGCCAACGCTACTCTTCAGGTGGGAGCCGGATCTGAGCTTTCAACAAACACAATTTCAATTCAAAATAGTGTTCTTGGTCGTGCTACAATTTCAAGTCTTGGTTTCTCTGCAAGTGTAAACGGTATAGCACTGAGCGTAACAGGTGCTACTTGGAGCAGCAATACTATAAGACTATATTTGGATGTCCTTGATGTTGCCTTAAGTGATGTCACATCAAGAAGGTCAAATATTGGGGCATATCAAAACAGATTAGAAAGTGCTCTCAATAACCTTGAAGTAGCTACTGAAAATGTTCAAGCCGCAGACTCCAGAATAAGAGACCTTGACGTCGCAAAAGAAACTTCAAATATGACCAAGTATCAAGTATTGCAGCAAGCTTCGGCAAGTGTTCTGGCTCAGGCTAATAATCTACCAAGTGTGGCATTAAAATTACTCGGATAAATTTAACACTTAATCAAATAACATTTCAATAAAAAACACTCCCACACAAAATACTCTCCCTGTATAGGTTAGCGATATGCTAACCTTTTTTATTGCGAAGAAAAAGGTGACTGGCAGGCTTTAGCCTGACATACTTAAATAAGAAAATAAAGGCGGAGTTTGAGGGTGCAGCCCCCATTAAAAAACATTTAAAACGAATATTTGCAGTTTTTTCAAATTAGCTTTAAAATTTTGTTATGAATAACAATACAAAAAAAGTTACTCCCATAAATAAACCCCTGAAAGGCAACTTTAAAGTGCCTTCCGATAAATCAATTTCACATAGAGCAGCTATGTTTGCTTCTCTTGTGCATGAACCTGTCCTGATTTCAAACTTTTCATTAGGATCAGACTGCTTGAGTACCCTAAGCGTGCTTGAAGCTTTGGGAGTAAAAATAGAATTTCAATCAAAAAACAGTTTGATTATCAACAATAAAGAAGGCTTTAAAGAACCTAAAAATATTCTTGATGCAGGAAACTCGGGAACGACAATAAGATTAATGACGGGTATTCTTGCAGGACATGATTTTTATTGTGTTTTAACAGGCGATGAAAGCTTAAGAAAACGCCCGATGGCAAGAGTAATAAGTCCGCTCAAGGAAATGGGTGCTAATATTTGGGCAAGAGATAATGATACAAAGGCTCCTGTTTCTATAAAAGGTAGGAAATTACAGGGAATTAACTATAATTCACCCGTTGCAAGTGCACAAGTAAAATCAAGCATACTTCTGGCAGGACTTCATTCCGAAGGAATCACAACAGTAAAAGAACCTGTAAAATCCAGAGATCACACAGAAAGAATGCTTGAATATCTCAACGCCAATATAATGGAGCAGGGAACAAAAGTTACAATTGGAGCATCAGAGCTTGTTTCAAAACCTATTACAATTCCCGGGGATATTTCTTCAGCCGCATTTTTCCTTGTAGCAGGAGCTATAATTGCTGATTCAGAAATAATTATTCAGGATGTCGGCTTAAATCCTACTCGTACAGGAATTATTGACGTATTAAAACAAATGGGCGCAGAAATAGAAATTTTAAATCAGCGAGTTGACTGCAATGAAGAAATTGGCGACATAAAAGTCAATTATTCAAATTTAAAAGCTATCACAATCGACAGCGAAATTATCCCGAGAATTATAGACGAAATCCCTATTATTGCCGTAGCTGCAACACAGGCAGAAGGAACTACAATTATCAAAGGTGCTGAAGAACTTCGCCATAAAGAATCTGACAGAATAAAAGCTGTTTATACCGAACTCAAAAAACTTGGCGCTGAAATTGAAGAACAACCTGACGGGCTTATAATTCATGGAAAAACAAAACTTAAGGGCGGATGTACTTTAGAAACATATCATGACCATAGAATTGCTATGTCTGCTTATATTGCAGGTTTAATTGCAGATAGTCCTATAGAAATAAATGAATTTCACTGGGTAAATATTTCTTTTCCTGAATTTACAGGCATTTTAGATAAATTAAGTTTTTAAAAACTTAACTGGCAATCTTTAGTTTGACATTTTAAATTAATTAAAAAAGAATTCCTGCAATTGTTGCAGAAAGATAAGATGCCATTGTTCCGCAAATTAAAGCCTTAAGCCCTAACTTTGCAAGATCAGCCCTTCTGCTTGGAGCCAATTCCCCAATTCCGCCAACTTGAATAGCAATAGAACTGAAATTCGCAAATCCGCAAAGCGCAAAACTTGCTATAACTATTGCTTTAGGAGAAAGAACAGCAGTAGTACTATGAATCATCGGAACAAGGTTTAAATAAGCAACAAATTCGTTAATTACCATTTTGGTTCCCATTAAACCGCCTACTGTGGCTGCTTCATGCCATGGAACACCCATTAACCACGCAAATATTGAGAAAATTCTCCCTAAAAGACCGCTAAGGTTTAAATGATGAAGATCAATTCCGATAAATTCAAGATTAAGACCGATGTTTGCCGAAACAGTACCCGCTGCACCTAAAATTGCATCTATCATATTAATAAGAGCGATAAGCCCGATAAGCATCGCGATTACGTTTATGGAAATTCTCATGCCTTCGCTTGCACCATGAGCTATTGCATCCAGGAGATTTGCACTTGTTTTTTTAACTTCAAGTTTAATTTCACCTTTAGTTTCAGATTCCTGTGTTTCGGGAAAAACCATTTTAGAAATAACAAGAGCACCAGGAGCCGCCATAACGCTCGCCGCAAGAAGATATTCCGCAGGAACACCCATTGAAATATAAACAGCCATGACTCCGCCGGCTATACAAGCCATACTTCCTGTCATTGAAGCCAAAAGTTCGGAGTTTGTCATACTTGCCACATAAGGTTTAATAAGAATTTGAGCTTCTACCTGTCCCACAAATGCGCTTGCAGCATTTGAAAGAGCTTCACTTCCGCTGACGCCCATTATTTTATAAACGATTTTTGCAACAAAAGCAACTACTTTTTGCATCAATCCTATATGATAGGCAATATTTACAAGTACCGCCACAAAAATTATTGTCGGAATAAGTTTAAATGAGAAAATAAAACCATTTCCCGTGCCAAGAACTTTTTCAAGAAGCGGCTGATTTGCAAGTCCGCCAAAAACAAAATCTCCGCCTTTATTAGCAAAATCAAGAAGATAACCTATACCTTCTCCTAATTTTCCAAATGTATATTGACCCCACGGGGTTTTAAGAACAAAAAGAGCTATACATAACTGAAAAATAAGCCCTGAAATTATCGTTCTCCAGTTAATAGCCTTTCTATTATTCGACATAAGATAGGCTATACCAAGAATAGCAATGATTCCAAAAATTCCAAAAAATCTATCCAACTTCACACCCTCTATTTTTTCTAATTATGGTTATTTTACTATCTGATTATTTTAATAACAAGAAATTATTTTTGTTCAATTATGAATATAGCCTCTTCAGCATAAAAATTCGGAAGAAAATTATGAAAAATATCCGTCTTAACTCTTGCTTTATTCATATAAATTTCTTTTAAAATATTGATTTGTCTTTCCTGACAAAACTCTTTGAAATCATTTATTGTTAAAAGATGGATATTAGGAGTATTAAACCATTCAAAAGGAAGTATATTGGACTTAGGCATTTTTCCTGCTAAAGTCAAATGAAGCCTTACACGCCAATAAGCGAAATTAGGGAAACTTATAACAGCTTTTTTGCCGACACGAAGCATTTCTTGTATTACATAATCGGGCCTGTGAGTACACTGAAGGGTTCTATTCAAAATAACATAATCAAAAGACTTATCTTGATAGTCTTTTAAACCCTCATCAATATCGCCCTGAAAAACTGATAACCCTTTTTCAATACACTTAATTATATTGTCTTCGTTGATTTCAACGCCTCTGCCTTTAACGTTTTTCTTGTCCTTAAGCAGCTTTAAAAGCTCACCGTCTCCGCAACCAAGGTCAAGAACTTTTGCTTCAGGTTCTATCATCTTCATGATGATGTCATAATTAACATGAAGCCCCTGAGAGGTTTCATAATGCTGTTTAGCTTTTTTATTGTCTCGTGAAATTGTTTTTGTCATTTTTAAAGCTCATTCATGATAATAAAAGATTTTTGTTTTACGTATTTTATTGCCTTCCTGAAATTTTAATACATTTTTAGGATTTTTAGAATCAAATTCATTCTCTGCATATTTAGTTTTTACAAGAGTATTTTTTGCTTTTTTAATAATTTGCTTGAAAGTTATATCTTTATTTTCAACTTCGACCCTGTCAGTGTATATTTTCAGAATTTTATAACTGTTTGGATAAGTCACAACAGATGGAAGCGAGATAAAAAGTTTCCCGTTTAGGTTCTTCACTGCATAATTGTGATGATGCCCGCTTAAAACCAGTTTTACCTGCGGATATTTGTTTATAACAGCTAAAAACTCATCAGCGTTTTCAAGAATATATCTTTTCCAGACTGTTTTATCAGCTGAAGCTGCCTGAAAAGCAGGGTGGTGCATAACAATAATAGTAAACTTATCAGGATTGGATTTTAAAGTATTATCAAGCCACAAAAGTTCATCAGTAGGTAATTTGCCCTCAAACTTGTTCTCGATAGAAGTATCAAGCCCGATTAAAAGAGTATTATTGGCAAGTTGTTGAGTCCAGTATATCAATTCAGGTTTATCAAAACAGTTTCTTCTGAATTCATAAGAAAAATCCTGTTTTGTATAACCTTTTTTCAAGTCAGCATCTCTATCTCCAAGTATTGCAAAATATTTAAAATTCACATCTTCGATACTGTCAAGAAAAAGAGGCAAATCTCCTAACGCATTATCGTCATTATCTGTCAAATCACCCCCAAAAACCACAAAATCAAGTTCAGGGACAGTTTTTATACTTTTTATAACATCCTGAAAAATTACAAAACTTTCTTTATAAAGAATCCAACCATCGTTATCTTTAAATGAAATATGCGTATCAGGAAGAAAAATTATTTTTAAAGGTTTAAAGTTTTGCTGTTGAGCCTGAACCTTGATAGGCATTATAAATAGCCCTGACAGTGTAAAAATCATCAAAAACAAATAATATTTTAAGAAATTTTTTAAATTCATAATAAAAATAAAAATTTAACTTGCCTGAACTTTATCAAGCACTACAGTTTCATCATCCAGCTCAAATTTTGTGTGAAGAGCCATTATGGCATCATTAGCCCTCTCTTTATCAACAAGACAGCTGATTTTAATTTCACTGGTAGCAATCATCTTGATGTTAATATTTTCATCGGCAAGTGCTTCAAACATATCAGCAGCAATACCAGGTCTGTCAATCATTCCGGCACCTACAATGCTGACTTTTGAAATATTATTATCCACTACGATTTCTTTTGCTTTTAAAACCTTTTTAAGATCTTCGAGTACTGAAAGAGCTTTGTCTAAATCTGCTTCGTCTACTGTAAAAGCAATATTATTGGCATTATCTTCTTCCAGAGATTGAATAATCATATCAACGCTTATATTGTTTCTTGAAAGAGCTCCAAATACCTTTGCCGCAATACCCGGCTGATCAGGCACTTTCAAAATAGCTATTCTGACCTGTGAATTGTCTGCGGCAACGCCGCTAACCGCCCTATAAATTTCCATTTTTTCTACTCCTAAAACTAAAGTTCCGGGATCATCAAGATAAAAACTGCTTCTCACTCTCATAGGAACATTAAACTGGTTTGCAGTCTCAACTGATCTCGGATGAAGTACATTAGCTCCAACTCTTGCCAATTCAAGCATTTCTGTATAAGAAATTTGATCAAGTCTGCTTGCCTTTGGAACACATCTGGGATCCGCAGAGTAAACAGCTCTTACATCAGTATAAATATCACACCTGTCAGCTTTTAAAGCTGCTGCAAGTGCAACTGCAGTTGTATCAGAACCGCCTCTTCCAAGGGTTGTAATTTCTCCATCTACTGTTATACCTTGAAATCCGGCCGCAACAACAATTTTTCCTTCAGCAAGACATTTTTCAAGCTTATCTGTTTTAATATCAATAATTCTGGCTTTTGAATGAACGCTCTCTGTAAGAATTCCAATCTGGGAAGCAAGAAGGCTTACAGCGGGATAACCTGCTTCATGGATAGCCATAGTCAAAAGTGCTATAGAAACTTGTTCTCCAGTAGAAAGAAGCATGTCCATTTCTCTGTTGTCAGGTTTTTCAGAAAGTTCTCCTGCCAACTTTACAAGATAATCCGTTGTATGTCCCATTGCAGAAACAACAACTACAACCTGATTTCCATTTTTATATTCTTTAATTACAGCATTAGCAACATTTTTAATTTTTTGAGAATCTGCTACTGACGTTCCGCCAAATTTTTGAACTACTATTCCCATGTCTCTTACTTTCTTAGTTTATCTTTTTTGTTATTAACTTGAAGTCACAATTTGTGACTTCAAAAAATCCTAATTTCATTAACCAATTATATCATTTAAACTCTTTTTGTAGTCAAGTTTTTGCAAACTCTTATTAAGATAAATACAAATTAATTCCTTTTGGTCAGGATATTCATTATTTAATCTTTTAAATTCACGTTCAAAAAACTCAACATCACCATTTTTTGCTTTTATAAAAGCAATATTAGCCAAACTGTCAATATGATTAGGCTCAATTTCCAGAACTTTATTGAAAAATTCTTCAGCCTGCGCCAAATACTTATCATCTTTATAATAATCAGCCATTTCAATATATGTTCCGCCTACAAAAAACAAAGCTGTCACAAGCTTTGGATCTTTAAAAAGCAATTCATGAAAGACAGACAAAGCTTCATCAAAATTTTTCAACCTTATCAATGCTTCACCTTTGCCAATATAAGCCGGCAGCATATCAGATTTAATTTTTATTGCGTTATTGAACTTGTCTATTGCATCTTTTAAAGTTTTATCATCTTTTGATAGAATTATTCCGTAAATCATGCAAACCTGCGCAGAATCAGGTGCCATTTTATAGGCTCTTCTTATTTTTCTTATTGCCTCTTTTTCATCTCTAACTTCATTAAGTGCTACCGCATAACCTATATAAGAATCTAAATGTTCTGAATCCTCATTTATAGACTTTTGATAATATTCAATAGCGCTCTTAAAATCATTTAAAGTACTGTATGCTGAAGCTATCATATAATTTGCTTCTGTTTTCTTAAGATTAAACTTCGCAGCTTCTTTATATCTTTCTATTGCAAGCAAAGTATTACCTTTAATACTGGCTATAGTGCCTAACTTCATATAAGCTTCAATATAACGTGTATCTTTTTCAACTACAGAAAGCAACATTTCTTCTGCTTTGTCCAAATCTCCAACTTCTGCAAGTGAAATAGCCAAATAATATATTACCTGTGTTTGATCAGACTTAATTTCAATAGATTTATTAAACTTATTAATTGCCTCAAAATGCTCGCCGTATTTTTGAAGCGTAACTCCCCAGCAAAGATAAAGCTGTGAGTTTTCAGGATTTGTTTTTTCAGCAATTTTATAATATTCGATGGCTTTATCATATTTCTTCATCTCTGTTAAGATTTCAGCAATATTAAGCTGGAAATCCACTTTTGAAGAAATCATCTCCACAGCCATCTTACCTTTTTCATAAGCTTCTTCAAGCTGATGCTTTTTTAAAAGACAAATAGACCAATAATACCAGGCATCAGGATTATTGGGATTAATTTTTGTAGATAAAACAAATTTTTCTACAGCTTCATCATATCTTTCCAGTTCAACCAGAACAACTCCCCAGAGGAAAATTGCCTGATGTGCTCTCGGGCTAAGACTTACAGCTTTTTGAAATTTTGTTTCCGCTAATTGTTTTTGATTTTGTCTTGCAAGAGCTATTCCCCAATTAACATAAATTTCAGCATTTTTAGAGTTTAAATCAAGCGCTTTTTGATACAGTTCCTCTGCTTCATTAAACTTACCGGTTTCAACAAGGGCTGCTCCCCATAAAGCATAA
>MFRJ01000078.1:9018-16534 GCA_001784535.1 Candidatus Melainabacteria bacterium GWA2_34_9 | reverse complement strand
ATTATTAAATTTTAAAATCTTATCGATAAGTTTTTTGGTAAATTTTATCATCCACTCCACTCGGATTTTTTATATTATTATAAATTTAGTTTAATGAGAATTATAACAGAAAAACACCCCCTTTCATTAAATTTTCATGGAGCAATATAATATAAAATGACAAAAAAAATTCTTGAAATAAAAGATATCGGGTTTGTTCATCTTTACAAAGTCAAAACCGCCAAAAATTTAAGAATTATCCTGAAGCCGAATAAACCGCCAAGAATTACGGTTCCTTTCAGAATACCTTTTAAAACAGCTGAAGACTTTATACACTCAAAAATGTTCTGGATAAAAGAAAACATTGAAAAACTAAAACAAATTGAAAACAAGAAAAAACCTCTTGATGAAAAGGCAATAGAAAATTTGCGTTTAGAAGCAAAAAATTACATTCCCGAAAGAGTTAAACAACTTTCAGAAAAGCATAATTTAAGCTATAACAGGGTTTTTATTAAAAATTTAAAATCAAGATGGGGAAGCTGTTCTGCTAAAAACAACATTAATTTGAATCTTCATCTTATGAGCTTGCCTCATCAACTTATTGATTATGTAATTTTGCATGAACTAGCTCATACAAAAGAAAAAAATCATGGCAAAAACTTCTGGAATTTATTAAGCTCCCTTGTTGTTGAGGCAAGAGAGCTTAATAAAGAACTTAAAAAATATTCTATAAATCTTTGATCTCCTAAACTAATAGAAAATCAAAGCCCGTCCAATTCCATTTCTTTACAGCCGTAATTATATATTGTTTCAGGTTTACCCCCAAATATACTTGATATTATACCTTTTTTTTGAGTTGTTCCCAAATCTACACCTTCTAATGTTGATGCAACAGTTCCTCCAAATAAGGCTCCCGTTTTACATTGGGCATCAATTTCCCCTTTTACTAAAGGTTTTTTACTTGTAATAATTGTATTGCTTCTAAAATCTGCAAGATTTGCTTTAGGTATTGTGTTATCTGACATAAAATTTCCTCCCTCTTAAAAAGTTTAATTATTTTTAAAATCCCTTATAGTTTTATAAAAACAAATTTTTTGAGAAAATTGTCATGCAACTCTGGAAAAATAATGATAAAATAATGATTCTGTTTAAAACCTTGTTCATTCTTTTTTAAGCTGATAAGATAATTTTTATAAAAACATTTATTTTTATTTCAAAAAAGTGTAATATTGATTTTGATTGTGAACTATTCACTACCATTTAATCTGGTAAAAGTAGAAATATGCAAACCCCGGATCCGTCCAATAAGATATTTGCTAAAACTGTAAATGACTATACAGAGCTTATAAAAACCGTAGCGCGTATTGAATATTCAAGGCTGTCTTTATCTACACATATTATAGATTATGCCGAATTAGTAAATATAGGAGCAACAGCTGTATATGTTGTTTTGTCTTCTCAATCCACAGTTAAACATACGGATGCTTATATGTCTACAGCCATTAAATGGGCAATAAGAAATGAATTCCGAAGACGCTATAAATGGTATTCCTGCAAATATTTATCAAAAGAATTTGACGATGATGATGAAGAAAACGAAGATTTAAACGAAAATAATATCAGACAAGCAATATATGAAACTATTTTTTCTATAGAAGAACTTGCAGAGGCTGATAATCCTGTTCAAATAGAAGATACTGCCTTTACACCCGATCAAAGAATAGAATTTCTTGAAATGAGCAAAGCGATAAGAGAAGCGATGAAAGGACTCCCTCCTCGAGAAAAAATGGTACTTGAAATGAGGTTTTATAAAAACAAAAAAGTTAAGGAAATAGCAACAGAATTAAATGTAACATCCTCAAGAATTACAAGGATTATTCAAACAGGACTTGATAGAATAAAACTCAAACTTAAAAATGATGAACTTATATAAAAATAATTGTGTAAAACTTATTAGTGAAAAGGTTGGAAAAATAAATTATGCATCCTATAAAATTTTTTAGAAAAAACGTAAACCACTTTTTAAAATCCATAGATACAATTACCACAAAACTTTTAACATTGGTTCTTTTTGTAATTACCATTCCTATTATGGTTATTAATAATTTTTCAACAGATATAATTAATCAGAGTATGACTGAAAGCTCAGCTAACCAGCTGAATTTAAACAAAAAGATTTTTGACCAGAAATATATCGCAGAAGGAGATAAACTTAAATTTTTAGCTCAAAATAGCCTTAAAAGAATTATTAACGATAAATCTTCTAAAAATGCTGTTTTAGATGATTTACAAAAAAATAATGATCTTGATTTTTGTGCATTAATTACAAGAAATAATGAATTTTTAGTAAATACAGGCAATTTAAGCAGAAAAGAAATTTCATATTCTTTTAACAAACTTATTAATATTGCTTTCTCCGGTGAAACTATTTCTTCTACAGAAAGCACTGCCGATAATATTTATAAAATAGTTGTATCACCAGTCTTTAATGGAACTAACAATATTCCTTCAGTTTTAATAATAGGCAAGTCTTTTGACAAAATTTCTATTCCTCAAGAAATAAAAACCCTTACCAACTCAACCATAGCTTTTTATAAAATAACAAACGATAAAGCTTTAATTCTTAATTCAAATAATATTGTTTTTGAACCATCTTCTGAATTATCTAAAAATGAGTTTTTTAACGGAATTCAGCTTCAAAATCCGGCTGAATATAATTCAGTTATTCCATTAACAAATTACTTTAATGAAACAATAGGTAATACATATATTGGAATTTCAAAAAATGAGTTTATAATTCCCGGAGACAGAAATATTAAGTCAATAGGAATTATTGCCGTAATAAGTCTTTTTGTAGCCATGTTAATTGCCGGCTGGTTTGCCAGAACAATCACAAATCCTGTACTTGCACTCGTTGATGCAGCAGAATCAATTGCGCTTGGTGACCTTGAGCATCAGGTAAAAATCAGAGGTAATGACGAAATGGCGCAGCTTGCCACAACATTTAACCAGATGTCTATAAACCTTAAAAAACAGGAACACTTAAGAGATAATTTTGTCGCTACTCTCACTCATGACCTTAAAGTTCCGATGCTTGCCGAAAATCAAACTGTTACATATATGCTAAAAGGAGCTTATGGAGAAATTACACAGGAACAGAAAGAAGTTCTTGAACTTATAAAAAGTACAAATAATTCTTCACTTGAAATGATAGGAACATTGTTGGAAGTTTATAGATACGATAGCGGAAATGTAAGACTGTTTGAGTCAGAATTTGATATTATTGACCTTTTAAAAGATTCTATAAATCAAATAAAATCACTTGCTGATGACAAAAAAATCCAAATAAATATAAACAGCAACCATGATGCAATCCACGTAAAAGCAGATAAACGCGAAATCAAAAGAGTAATGCATAATCTGATAAGCAATGCCATTAACAATGGGATTAACAGAGGTTTTATCAATTGTAATGTTGAGCTTATGGGCGAGAAAACACTTTACAAGCCAAGAACTGATATAGATTCTTATACTACACTAACAAGAACTTTAGATTTAACTAACAGCGTTATATTTAGCGTGGAAGACAATGGTATAGGTCTTGCCAGAGAAGATATGCCTTTATTGTTCCAGAGATTTTCATTAAGCAAAGGAAGAAAACCCTCTGGCGCAGGACTGGGATTATATTACTCCTATCAGGTAATTATTCAGCACAACGGTAATATATGGGCAGAAAGCTCTGACAAAGGAGGAAGTACATTTAAACTTACTTTACCTGTTCAACCATCATAAATAATACTTAACTAATATAAGGAATAAAAAAATGAGTGAAAAAAAACCTATAAAAGTTCTAATCGTTGATGATTCAAAACTTACTATCGTCGGGTTAAAAACTACCCTTAAGCAGTTTGATGATATTGAAATCGTTGGTGAAGCAAATGACGGTCAAATTGCTATTGAAGCAACCCAAAAATTCAAACCCGACGTGATTTTGATGGATATAGGAATGCCAATAATGGACGGCATTAAAGCAACAAAAGAAATTAAAAAAGCAGGTTCAAGCTCAAAAATAATTATGCTTACCTCTCATGAAACAGAACAGGATGTGCTGGATGCACTTTCAGCAGGCGCCAATTCATATTGCATGAAAGACGTTGATCCAGAGATTCTTGTTGCAGTTGTAAAAAGTACTTACGATGGAGCCTCATGGCTTGATCCGAGAATTGCAAAAATAGTTCTTGACAAATTTGTAGACAGATTTGGCAAATTCTTGAAAAGTGACACCATGTCTGATTTAACAGAAAGAGAAGTTGACGTTCTCAATCTTATTGCAAAAGGATGCAGCAATCAGGAAATATCGAACAATCTCTTTATAAGCTTGAACACAGTAAAAACACATATTAAAAACATTTTCCAGAAGCTTGAAGTAGAAGACCGCACACAAGCTGCAATGAAAGCTGTAAAAGAAGAACTGATTTAGGATTAAGCAAAAATGAAAAATCCTGAACATGCAGATTGTATTTTAATTCATGTGCCAAAACTATTGGAATATGATTCGCTTTTAGGCTGGAATTCAAAAGTTAATTTTATAGCAATGGGAATGTATTCCCTTGTGGAAGAATTAACTAATAAAGGATTTTCAAGCCATATTGTTAATCTGGCAGCAGAAAAAACCTTAAATCCTTTATTTTCTATTGCAAACCATGTTAAATATTTTGAAGCACCGGTGGCAGCTTTTTCTCTCCACTGGCATCCTCAAACTTATGACAGTATTGAAGCAGCTAGACAGGTAAAAGAAGATAATCCTGCCGTTTTTATAGTATTTGGCGGATATACTTCAAGTTATTTTGCAAAAGATATTCTTGAAAATTATCCGTTTATAGATGCCGTAATCCGCGGTGAAGGTGAAAAACCGCTATCAGAACTTGTAAAAAAAGTACTGGCTAAAGATTCTGATTTATCAGAAGTGCCTAATCTTGTTTGGAGAAATAATGAAGGCTCTATAATAGAAAATTCTATTACTTTTATTGCAAATGAAGAAGATATTAACAGCTGGAACTTTTCAGCCATTGATAAAGTCAAAAATTTTACTACTTATGTTAACCTGCAATGGATGCTGCCCTGGGAAAAAGCCGCCAGAGTTTTATTTAATCAGCGACCAACTCCTACAATTTTTGGGATATGTTTCGGCAGAGGCTGTCCGGGCACTTGCACATGGTGCGGGGGAAGCTACAAAACAATTAAAAATATCACCGGAAGATGCAACACTGTCTGGAGATCCCCGGAAAAAATCAAAGAAACACTTGAAACTATTTTGCATAAATTTAAAATAAATAATTTTTACGTGTGTTTTGATCCAAGTCCCGAAAATCAGACTTATCTTGAAAGTGTTTTTGAAGAGCTGGGAAAAATTACACCTAAAATAAAACTTGATTTTGAATGTTTTGGGTTGCCTACAGAAGGATTTATCGAATCCTTCCAAAAAAATCTGCACCCTGAATCGCTAATTTTATTATCTCCTGAGATTGCAAATGAAGAATTACGCAAAAAACACAGGGCTTTTTATTTTTCAAATGCTCAAATGGAAGAAATTCTTGATATTTTAGAAGAAAAAAAGATTAAAACACAGCTGTATTTTACTTTTGGTTTGCCTGACGAAACAATGAAAGATATTAAATCTACTCATAAGTATCAAAAAAACCTGAAAAAGAAATATAAATGCATAACCAAAAACTTTTTCTTTCCTGTTGAAATGGAACCGGGTGCTCCATGGTTTGAAAATCCTGATAAATTTGAGATAAAGCTAAAAAGAAAAACTATTGCTGATTTTCATCGGGTACACAGTGAAAAAACGATGTCTCTTGGTTATGAAACAAAGCATTTCAGCGAAAAAAAGATATTAAAAATCCGTCAAAAATATTTTGGTTATTCAATCAAACAAATGATATTTTTCATGCTAATAAGATTTATTCTTAGGTTAACAATGTTCAAACAAAAAGACATTAACCTGAAACAAATCCGTAATCACAGAATTAACGCCAATTAATGAAGTTTATTTCTTAAAATCCAAAATGCATTTCGGATTGTTAAAAATGTAAAGACAAAAATATAATTGTCGACAGGCAAATATATTAAGCTAAAAGAGCTTTTTCTGCTTTTCGGAATAATGTTTTTTGTTTTCAGATACTTAATTTTTTTTGAAAACATGTGTATTATTAAAATATGAACAATAAAGTATGTGAGTGTTAGAGATGGTATTAAATTTATTTAAAAAAACTCCAAAAATTCATGCCGGTCTTGATATATCACCGGAAGGTTTTACCCTTGCTTCAATTTCAATTGAAAAAGACAAATATGTTCTTGAGCATTTTGCCTGTAAAAATTTCAAAGAAGAAATTCTTCAAAATGGAATGCTAACTAAACCTGATGTTTTTGCAGAAGAATTGAAAAAAATAATTGAAGAAAATAACTTTAATATAAAAACACTGAATATATGTATTTCCAGCAGTAATATGTTCATAAAAACCCTTGCTTTGCCAAATTTGCCGGCAGAGGAATTGAAAATAATTGCTCCGCAGGAAGCATCGAAACATATTCCTTTCACAATGAACGAAATAAATGTTGATTTTGAGATTCTTGAAACAAAAAAAGAAAACAAACTTGATGTAATTCTCTGCGCTCTTTCAAAAACGATTGCAAAAAATCTTGTAGAAACCATTGCAAAAGCAGATTTAGAAGTAGAAGTAATAGATGTTTCTTCTTTTGCTATGATAAAGACACTTGCAAACGCTGAAATGATTAATAATCCTGATTTAACTTATATATCAGTATTAATAGGATACGAAAACACTGATATAAACATTATCAAAAACGGAATGCCCGTTTTTTCCCATAACACAGAAACAGGCAAAAAAAATATCGTTGAAGCCATAATGAAAAGCTTTGAAATAGGCAAAGAAGATGCCGAAAAAAGACTTCCTGAGTTCGGTTTGATTCTTCCGGGAATGGAAATAAACGATAATCCTGATTTGCATAAAGCTTCAAATGCAGCAAGAAATATTTACAGCAATATTGCCTCCGAAATACAAAAGGCTATTGAGTTTTATAATTCTCAAAATGGCGAAAATACTGAAATAGAAAAAATTATTCTGGGCGGAAGCGGCGTATGTATTGAAAACATTGATAAATACATATCAAACAAGTTAAAAATCCAAACAGAACTTTGTAATTCTCTTAAAAATATCTCTCATAATCTTGAAATTTCGGAAAACACTCTTTATCCGGTAAACATTCCGGCACTTTCTACAAGCATTGGTCTGGCATTACACTCAGATTAAATTTAATAAACCTAAATTAAGAGCAGTAATCAAAGATAAAAGGAACTTGAAAGTTGAAAACCATAAATATAAACCTGATAGGCGATTTGAGAAAAACTTCAAAAACGAACCCTAATGCAACAAAAAAAAGGTCTTCTCTTGATACAAGAAACCAGATTTATGCTTATATTCTAATTATTGGAGTTTTTATAGTATTTACA
>MFRJ01000078.1:0-9007 GCA_001784535.1 Candidatus Melainabacteria bacterium GWA2_34_9 | reverse complement strand
CGGATGGTTTCTTGTTAAACAAATGACTTCAAACCTTGATAAAAAACTTGTAAAACTAAATGAAAAATTAAGCACATTAAAAGAACAAGAAAAACAACTTTCACTTTTTAGAAAAAATCTAAAAAAAGAAAAAGAAATAACCGAATTAAAAATCATAATTCAAAGTCAGTTAAACAACACCTTTTTTCCGTGGAGCACCGTTTTACAAGAAATAGCGGTTAAAATCCCAAAAGACATAATTGTTCTCAAGATTGAAAAAGAAGGAAAAGTGAAAAAATCAAGAAAAACTGATGACTCCCTTAAACTAAAAATTTCCGGAATAATTTCGGCAAATAAACAACAAGAACCTTTAACTGCAATTTCATTATTTATATTTAATCTGAATGACAATCAGGATTCTTGTTTACCAACCACAAATGATGTTTCAGACAATGATTCATCTGCCTCACCTTCCCTCATCTGCAGGCAATCTACTCTTTCAAACGCTAAAATTGCAAAACTTGATTTTAACGATAAAACAAGAGCTTATGAATTTGAAATAGAAACTTCTATAAGATCAAATTAAGGTAAAAATCATGAAAAATTCAAAAAAAACTATACTCATAACCCTGATACCGACTGTGTTAACCCTATTATTTATAACACATGTGCTATCTCCTGCAATTCAAAATTATAATGACTTGCGAAATAAGTTTATTGAAATAAAAAATACTTACGAAGAAACCAAAACAAGTGTAGAACAGCTTCAAAACAATAAAAAATTACTTACAGAGCTTGCCGAGCTTAACAACAAGGTTGCAGATTTTGATATTCAGATACCTCCAGAGTTTGAAGATGAATTTTTTCTTGTAGACCTTGGAAAATTTTCAACCAATACCACAACAAAAATAATAGCTCTTGATTCCAAAACAGAAAAATCATTTGAAATAAGCAATCCAAATGCTAATCCAGACAAAACCTCTAAAAAAAGTAAAAGTAAAAGAAAAAAACAGGAAGAACAGCCTGTTTATCCTTTAGCAATCTACGAAAAACCTTTTGAAATCAAAACTCTTGGACACTATAACAAGATAATAGACTTTGTAAGCTGTCTTGAAAATTATCAAAGAAAATTCATTATAAATGGCGTTTCAGCCGAAATTTCCAAAAATGATGAAGCAAATCCAAATCCAAAAATCGAGCTTAAAATAGAAGGCTCCACCTTTAAAGCAGTTAAAAATCTGACAGAACCGGAATCAGGAAAAATAGAATAAGGGTGATTCTAAAATGGAACAGGAAACAACAGAAAAAAAACTTGAGGAACTTCAGAAAATTCAGGAAACTGAATTAAAAGAAGAAAAAATCAAAAAAATAGTTATATTGCTGATTGTATCACTGATTTTTGGCGGTACATGTTATTATTATGCCGGAATAAGCAATTTTCAGCAGAAAAAACTTCCTAAAATAGTACAAGCAAAAACTATTTTGAATAAAGAAAAAAAACCTGCTCAACTTAAAAAAATAGAAAAAGTTGAAAAAACTACAGAAATTGTAAAAACAGAAGAATCAATACCAAAAACAAAATTTAAACCAACGGATAAATCAGCTCTTTTAAGTCTTGCAGGAAAAAATTCAGGAAAAAAAGATCCTTTTTCATACAGCGAAAGTCAATTTATACCTTTTGCCTCCAGTCAGGGCGCAAATTCATCTTATTCCGGGAATTTTCCTCCTGTTCCAGGAGCAGGCTCTATGGGAACTCTTCCCGGATTACCGGGATTTGATCCACTTTCAGGATTAGCCCCACCTCCTGCTCCAAAACCTGAAGATTTAATTATAGTAAAAGGTTTTATTGGAAACAAAGTCATAGCCGAAATAGACGGGGTTGTTGAAGCTTTAAATAAAAATGAAACCATTGGCGATGTTAAAGTATTAGCCATAAATCCTGAAATATTAACCGCCAAATTTGAAATAAACGGAAAACCAGTTACAAAAACCATAAAAAGTCTTACTGATGACTATAACGGTGAAGTTCAACTAGTTAAAAATTTGCATAATTGAATATAAAAGAGGTATATTATGAAGCTATTTAACAACCTAACCCCGAAAATTCTCTGCCTGACCGCAGCATTATTATCCTTATGCTTAATCAACTCGCCTGTTTTTTCTATAGGAAAGATTGTCAATATTAATTCATTGAATGAAATTAACGATAATACAATTCAGGGGCTTGCCAGAAAAGACATAACTCCTGACACTAAAAAACTTTCTGTTTTCAATAAAAATACAGGATTAATAAACCTTGAATCCGATATAAAAATTTTCCCTGAAAATTTAACAATTGATATAACGCTTAGAGATGTTGATGTAGCTTCGATTTTAAGAATTATAGCCAAAGAAGGTCATAAAAATATAGTTATAGACCAGAGCGTAATGGGAACTATCAGCGCAGAACTTAAAAAAATCTCACTAAATCAAGCCATGCAGATAATTTTAACAAGTCAGGAATTGGAATCAAGGCTTTCTAACGGCACTATTTTTGTAGCTTCCAGACCTGCAATGGCTAAAAAAGGTTTAAACAGAAGATGTATAAAAACATTCAAACTTAATAATTCAAACCCTGTTGAAGTAGCTCAAATTCTTGAAGCAAGTATCTTCAACAAAGGATATCAAGTTAATGAACAAGCAGCTGGAACTGCCATGGCAGCAGTAACTTCAGGTGCGGAACAGGTAGCAGCTTCTGGGCAACAAACACAAACAGGCTCTTCAATAGGACAGAGCAGTCTTGTAAGTTCAAAAACCATTAAAGGAAAAGTTGAAGAAATTATTCCCGGAGATAATTTCGGTGATGCAGGTAAACTTGCAAGCACAATAAAAATTCAACAGCCAAAGGTTTCAACTCAGTCTATCCAGATAAACAACAATGACGGCGGAGCTATTGTTATTCCTGATACAAGAACAAACTCAATTCTTGTTGCCGGTCTAAAAGAAGACATTTTAATGGCTGAGGAAACAATAAAAACACTTGATAAAGCATTAAGACAAGTTTCCATAGAAGTTTCTCTCATAGAACTTAAAAAAGAAGACTTTAATAATCTTGGAACTCTTTTTAGTACACAGGGCGGAAGTCTTAATAGCGGATTTAACAGTGTTTCAGGAGAATTTGCAGGATATGATTTTTCTTCTTTAGCTAACCAATCAGGTATTACCCTAAATACACTTAATTCTCTTAATAACAATTTTGCAGTAAAAATAAAAGCTCTTATCACAAATAAAAAAGCAAAACTTCTTGCAAATCCACAGATTCTTGCTCTTGATGGCAGCGAATCACTTATCAAAATTACCGATCAAGTAGTAAGTAAAGTTACAACTACTATTACACAAACATCTACAACTTATAATACAGAAATTGCAGATGTCGGCATAGTTTTAAACATCCTTCCTAAAATAGGCGATGATGATTATGTAACAATGAAAATCAGACCTTCAATAACAGATCCTCTTCCTGAAGTGACTGTAGGCGACTTTTTAAACGGCGGAGCAGCTGTTAAAATAACACCTGTATCTACAAGAGAAGTTATTCTTCAGAATGTAAGGATTAAATCAGGAGAAACCCTTGCTATTGCAGGGCTTATGAAAGAAAATAACGTTGAAAAAATAGGAAAAATTCCATTAGTTGGTGACTTACCTGTAATAGGAAAATTATTCCAGAACAAAGAATATACTCACAATAAAACAGAGCTTATGATTCTGATTACTCCAAAAATCGTTGATGAATCACCTGTAGCAAATCTATAAACAATAAAAAGCCGGCTTTTATCTAAGGCCGGTTTTTAAAATTAAGCTTTTGCATCAGCTTTTGACTTCTTAGCTTCTTCTGCTTCATTCAAAGAAGCAAAATAATATTCAAACGAAGATCCGCCTAAAGTCCTGAGCCCATACATAAATTTATTTGTCTGAGCAAAATCACCGACTGTTCTTAAAGGCACACCTCCTAGCAATATAGCTTTTGTTGCTCCTTTTTCTTTTCTTCCGATTGCAAACATGCCAATTGCGTCGAGTAGCAAACCTGTACCTATTAATACGTTTGCAGCTTTTTTTGCTGCAGCATTTTTATTGCCAAAGATCATAAGAGGAATTCCACCGGCATATAAAAGAATACTGGTAAGTTTCCTATTATCAGAAGTTGGATTTGTTGACATAAAATCAGGAACTTCTTTTCGTTGCCTTAAAATATATTCTTTTGTCTGTTTAAGTGAATTTTTAACAGCTTCTGGTATTGAAAAATGATCTTTTACACTGAATTTAACTGTTTTGGCTATTTTACTCAGCAAATTGTCTTTACTTCCTTTAATATCAAATTCTAACGGTTGACCTCCATTTTTCTGGTCTTTGTCATTTTTAATTTTATTTGCAAGCCCGAGATAATTAAAAGCATATCCGAGCATTAGAAAGCCTTTTAACCTTTCTGAATCATTAAACCTTTTCATCATCATAAACGGAGAAGCAACCGCCCATAAAACGCTTCCTAAAAGCATGCTAGGCTGTTTAACGGCAAAACTCGCGCCTATACAGGATGGAATACTTACAAGATAACTCAAACCAAGTGAAACCCATCCAACATGATTAAGGTTTTTAATTAAATTAGGACAAGCTTTACCTTTTTTCTCCAAAACTGCCGCCCCGAGCATACAAATACCGGCTGCCACCTGACCAACTGTTGCGGCAACTCCTGATAAATAGCCCCAGTTTGTTTTTTTACCTTGTGTTTGAGGACTGTTTTTTGAAACATTCACTGTTTTTTGAAGGTTATCGGCTGTATTATTTTCTTTGATGTCCGGCAACACAAAGCTTCCCTGATACTTTGTCTGATTGTCAAAGTTATTTGCCAGAGAGTTCAAATAAGGTGATTTATAATTTGCTGATATTAAAGGATTCGTCATTAAGTATTTATATTTCAAAAATTACATCTAACATCTTTTAAAAACATGTAAAATAAAAAAATTGCCTTTTTAATATAAATATTTTTAACAAAATGAGCGATTAAACAGCTTCTTTTGTCATGTTGTATGTAATTCCTGCTTTTTTCATTCTCTGAAGAGCTTCATGTAATTTGTCTTCTTCGACTGTAAGAGCTATTCTGAAGAAACCTTCTCCTCTATCTCCGTAGCCTGTTCCCGGTGGAACAACGAGATGAGCTTTTTCCAGCATAACTTCAACAAATTCAACAGAAGTCATTCCCTGCGGAACAGGAAGCCACATATAGAAAGTTGCTTTAGGTGTTTCTATATCCCACCCTAGTTTTCTTAATCCCTGAACCATAACATCGCGACGTCTTTTGTATATGTCATTAAGCTTGTCAATTTCTGACTTAGGTGTTTCAAGAGCCACTATTCCGGCATTTTGTATTGCCTTAAATGCTCCGCTGTCTATATTGTTTTTTATTACGGAAAGCGATTTCATAAGGTTTGCACCACCTGCTACCCAGCCGATTCTCCATCCAGTCATATTGTAAGTTTTGCTGTGTGAGAAAAATTCAAGACAGTGCTCTTTTGCTCCTTCAAGTTCAAAGAAACTCGGTGCAATATACCCATCATAAGTCATTTCGCAGTACGCCTGATCATGGCAGATTAAAATATTATATTTTTTAGCAAATTCAAGAACTTTTTTGAAATAATCAAGGGTTGCAACAGCGCCTGTTGGATTATTCGGATAATTCAAAAAGATTATTTTTGCTTTTTGCGCAATTTCTTCGGGAATTTTATCTAAATCAGGAAGATAATTATTTTCAGGACCTATTGGCATATAATAAGGAGTTCCGCCCGCCAGAACTGTAGCATTTCTGTAAACAGGGTATGCAGGATCAGGAACAAGTGTAATATCCCCCTGATCAACAAATGCCAAAAACACATGTGCAATGCCTTCTTTTGATCCGATAAGTGCAAGAACTTCGGATTCTGAGTCTAAATCAGCATTATATCTGTTTTTCATCCAGTCAGCGCAAGCTTTTCTAAAACCTTTTGTTCCCTGATAAGGCGGATAATTATGAGTTGAAGCATCATCAATAGAGTCATGCATTGATTTAACAATATGAGGGAAAGTCGGAGTATCAGGATCGCCAATACCGAGGCTTATAATATCGTATCCTTTTGCCTTTGCTTCATCAATTTTTCTGTCAATTTCAGCAAAAATATATGGAGGAATCCTGTCTAATCTTTCTGATGGTTTCATATACAAACCTCTTTCTCTTTTAAACTTCTTTGTTTATCAATAATATCAATAGATTAGCACAAAAATTGTTTCATGTCTTTTTAACAAATTTTCTGCAAAATTCCTTTTAAAACAAGCTTAACATGGGCATAATTAAGTCCGCCCTGCATGTAAGCGACATAAGGCACTCTTAAAGGTCCGTCAGCCGAAAGCTCTATTGTTGAACCCTCAATAAAAGTTCCTGCTGCCATAATTACATCATCCTCATAACCCGGTACCTGATCAGGTATAGGGGTCAAGTAAGAATCAACCGGACTGTAAGACTGGACTGTTTTGCAGAATTTGATTAATTTTTCCCTGTCACCAAATTGGATTGCCTGAATTATGTCAGAGCGAAGATCATCAGGAAGTGGATCAGTTTTGTATCCAAGATCATGAAACACTTGAGAAACAAGAATAGCCCCTTTTAAAGCTTCGTGAACAATGCCCGGAGCCATGAAAAACCCTTGAAGAATAAGCCGCGACTGATTAAGCATTGCACCGCCTTTTCTGCCGATTCCGGGAGCAGTCAAACGCATTGCAGCAAGGTCAACTAATTCTTTTTTTCCTGCAATATAGCCGCCTGTTTCAACAATTCCACCACCCGGATTTTTAATCAAAGAACCTGCAATTAAATCAGCGCCAAGGTCTGTTGGTTCAATTGTTTCTGTGAATTCACCATAACAGTTGTCAACAAAACAAATACATTCAGGATTTTTAGTTTTAACAATTTCAATTATTTCAGCCATGACTTCCATGTTAATAACTTTTCTCATGCTATAACCGCGGGATCTCTGGATTAAAACCATTGTAGAAGTTTCATCAATTGTTTCTTCAAGTTTTTCTAAATCAACATCAATACTGTTCTTGAGAGGAATTTCTTCATAAGAAACCCCATGCCCTTTAAGTGAAGCTTTTACATTTCCGCGCAGACCTATAACTTCTTCCATTGTGTCATAAGGTCTTCCCGCAACAGAAATAAGCTTGTCCCCATGGCTTAAATTCCCAAAAAGCGCGCATGCAATCGCATGAGTTCCTGACACAAAATGATTTCTAACGATTGCGGATTCGCAGTTAAAAACCTGCGCATAAACCCTGTCTATGATTTCTCTGCCAAGATCGTCATGCCCGTAGCCGCTGACCGTAGCAAAATGTTCACTGCCAACTTTGTTATCCTGAAAAGCTTGTAAGACTTTTTCCTGATTAAGTTCCCTGATTAGCTCAAGTTCCTGAAAAACATCTGTAAGCTTTTTTTCAGCCCTGTTAATTATTATATTTTTATCTAAATCGTGCATTTTTAGCCTTTCTGCTTAGCTGTCATTGCGAGGAGGTTCAAAGCACCGACGTGGCAATCTATCCTGCATTGTTAATATGAAAACTATAAACCAAAATAAAAATAAATTTTATAGTTAACTGAATATTTTTATGTAGTAGTGTAAAAATAAATCATTTTTTGTAGTCAATAAATTAACCCTTTTTGTATAATCATTTTAAGGATTTTAAAATTTAAAACGTTTGTTAAAATAAATATCAAGGATAGTAGACTTAAAAAAAGGGTGGAGATTCATGCTAAAACTTCTCGTCGGACCAATGAAAGCGGAAAAAACAGGGGAATTAATCAGACTTGTTAAAAGAGCATCCATAGGAAACAAAAATATTGTTGTCTTAAGCCCCCAGATTGACGAAAGAACAGTCGGCGAAGTTATTGAATCAAGAAACGGGTCAAAAGTAAAAGCTTTCAGAATTCAATCATCCGAATTAATTGAAGGTTTTATAAACGGACCTGTTGATATAGTCTTTATTGATGAAGTTCACATGTGGGACGAAGGTTTAGTTAGAGAAGTCTGCAAACTTACCGATTCAGGAATTGATGTTGTTTGCTCAGGACTTGACATGAACTACATGTCCGCTCCTTTTGAAATAGTATCAAGGCTTCTGGCGCTTGCCGACGAAGTTGTAAAACTTACTTCTGTATGCGAAGAATGCGGCTCTGACAAAGGAAGAAGAACTGCAAGATACATCAACGGAAAACCTGCTTCATTTAACAGCCCTGAAATCCTTGTAGATGGAACAAACACAAGTGTTGTGTATAAAACTTTCTGCAACAGATGCTATAGAAAAATAGGCATGTTCGGTTTAGGCGGATACCCGATGGAAAATGTAGAAATTCCTGAAACCGAAACAACTTTAGTAAATTCTTAATATTACATAGGAATTTTTGTATCAATTTGTCTTGTCGACTTGTGTTCAGGTATACCGAAAAGAACTCCTAAAGCGTCTTTTCGAGGAAAGATGCAATCTTTAGGATTAATTGTTTGAATTGAAACATCTTTTCCACACTGCGGAAACTTTGCTGCAAGATTGCTTATAGCTTTTTCCTGGCTTACTCCCCTTGCGCTGGCTTTAATATATTTTGGATTAAGCGGATCCATTAGAATTTGTTTAATAGGATCAACCACTTCTACAAGCAAATTTTTACATGCTTCCGTTGTATCCACTATAAAAGCAACAAATCCTTTTCCTCTGGGCTTGATTCTCAGAGCATAGCCTTCGGTTTCTGCCAATAATTTACCCAATTGCTCGGAATTAGCTTTAAAACTTACATTTTTATTTCTATTTACTGTATTAGCGGTAAATGACGGTATAATTTGTGAAATCATATATTTTTCCCCTCTATTTCTACATTTTTCTATTATTTTAAAAGCCCCAGAAAAATAAATAATGATAGTTTTAATTTATCAATTTTACATTTCTTAATACTTAAAATTGTTTATTAGATAGATTG
>MFRJ01000077.1 GCA_001784535.1 Candidatus Melainabacteria bacterium GWA2_34_9 | reverse complement strand
AATCAATTCAACCGCCTTTGACGCGCGAAAAAAAATGGGTGCTGATAATTTCAAGCCTTTTCGGATGCTGCATAAACTGTCAATTCTGCGATGCAGGAGGGAATTATGAAGGAAAACTTTCGAAAAATGAACTTCTTTCCCAAATTGATTACATGGTCAAAAATCGTTATCCTGACAAAATTATCCCTGTAGAAAAATTTAAAATCCAGTTTGCAAGGATGGGGGAGCCGTCTTTGAATTCGAACGTCCTTGATGTTCTTTGGGAATTGCCTGCAATTTATAATGCGCCGGGGCTTATGCCGTCAATTTCAACTGTTGCTCCTTCAGGTACTGATAAATTCTTTGAAGAACTGTTGGAAATCAAAAACAAACTTTATAAAGACAAATTCCAAATGCAATTTTCCATACATACAACAGATTTAGTAAAAAGGGCATGGCTTATCCCTGTAAAAAAATGGAGTTTTAAAGCAATTTCCGACTACGGAAACGACTTTTATAAAGAAGGTGAAAAGAAAATAACGCTTAATTTTGCTCTTGCTGATACTATGCCTGTAAATCCGCATGAACTTTTAAAATATTTTTCACCTGACAAATTTTTAATAAAAATAACACCGGTAAATCCTACTTTTAAAGCACTTTCTAATGAGTTAAATTCTGACAAACTGTTAAAAAACAAAGATCATGAACTTATACAGGCTTTAAACAAAGCTGGTTACGATGTAATTTTAAGCATCGGCGAACTTGAAGAAAACCTCATAGGAAGCAACTGCGGGCAATTTCTTGCAAATTATGAGCAGGAAAAAAAGAATTTATCAGAAAGTTATAATTATCAGCTTCAAAAAATTTGAATATATCCTTTATAAAAATTTTCAAAACATACTTCGCTTTTAACCTCTAAAATTAAATTAAATGTTAAGAAATATGTAAAATCAATTATCCCTGTAAATATGTTTTATGCCATATCTTTTTAAAAAAAATTAAAATTTTTGTTATTAATTTTAATTTTTTTTGTTTTTATAATAAACGTACGTTATATAAACGCATTTTTGCGAAAGGGATAGAGGTATAAAAAAATTATGAATCCATTAAGAAAGCTTGCTGCAGGAACAGCATTGTTTACCGCTGTTACAGTTTCCGGTTGTGCAACAGCCCCAATGAGGAATGAGGCTAATATGCTTATAAAAGAAGCAACCACTATTAGCCAGACAGTAGCTAAACAGCCTTCAAGTGATGTGGTGCAAATTCTAAAAAAGGCAAACGAAAAACAAATAACATTTTTTGAAAAACAAAAAGAAAACGCAGGCTGGGTTGATAAGAGTATTCTTCAGCCTGTACAAGGAGCATGGACCAAAGTAGTCAACGAAACAAACCGTTGCTATAACCAAGTAGTTGATAAAATGTTAGGTAGAACACCTATAACCTCTACAAACAATCTGGAAAATGCAAAAGCAATAAAATTTAATCAGACTTGTAAAGATGTAGGAACAGATTTAGTAGCCACAGGAGCAGCAATGGGCGCAGGAGCTGCAACTGGCGCACTTGGTGCAGTACCTACTTGGGGACTTCTTTCCGGTGCAACGACAAAAGTTTTAGTTAAAGGTACAAGTACTAACAATGAAGCATATACTGTCGGAAAAGGTGTTTATGATGCGACTACAGGAGCTCTTGCCGGATATGGCGGTGCGAAATTAACATATAAAGCACCTGTTAAACATGCGCCTGTTAAGCCAACAAATCCACCGCCAACAAATCCACCACCAGTAAATCCTCCACCAGTAACACCTCCACCAGTGGTAACACCTCCACCAGTGGTAACACCTCCACCAGTGGTAACACCTCCACCAGTGGTAATACCCCCACCAGTGGTAACACCCCCACCAGTGGTAACACCCCCACCAGTGGTAACACCTTAGGTATATAATTTCTATAAATAATAAAAAAGCGGTTCTTCTTTTAGAAGAACCGCTTTTTGCTGGAATATAAAAATCAAATTAACTTAATAACAGGATCAAAAAGAAGAGCTATTATTTTCAACAAATATATTTCAATAAAATCTGCCAGCTTAAAAATATGATCGATCATGCCGGTAAAAATCAAAACAAGCAAAAGAGGAAAGCCATAAGGAGCTAACCGAAAATAAGATTCGGCTAAATCTTCCGGCAAAAGATTTCTGACTATATTTGATCCGTCAAGCGGAGGAAGCGGGATTAAATTAAACACACCAAGAACTATATTTATTCTTACTATAATCCCTAAAAGCATTACAAACAAAGCAGAGATATTTGTTTCAAGGTTTAAACCTTTTAAATTAGACATAGTAATAATCAAATAAATAATAAAAGAAAACAGAATAGCCAGCATAAAATTACTGAAAGGTCCTGCAAAAGCAACCAGCATAAGCTTAAATCTTCCATTTATATTATTTGGGTTGATTTCAACTGGTTTTGCCCAGCCTATTCCTACAATAAAAAGCATTAAAGTTCCTACAGGATCAAGATGTTTGAAGGGGTTAAGCGATAATCTTCCCTGTTCTTTAGGGGTATTATCTCCAAATTTGTAAGCAACAAAGCCATGCGCCCATTCATGAATGGTTATACTTATTAAAAGTGGTATTGTAAGTACCATAAAAAATATCAGGAAATGAAGAGGATTTTCAAAAAGAAGCTGTATTAATTTAAATAAAAGCATGTTTTTTCTTTCTTTTGTTATTTATATAGATTATCGTTCTCGGTTTAGATTTCTGTTTTCGGAAAAGCCCATTTAAATTAAACTTTTTATGTTTTAATAAATCCGAAAACAAATTTAAGTTGGGGCATATTTTATTCTATCAAATACTAGACATGTAGAGAATCACTTATTTACTTAACTTCGAGCTATTATTATAATCGGTTTAAATAAAAAGTTTTTTAAATTCTGCAAATTTATTTGTCAGAATAAATTAAAAGAATTAAAATATAAATTATAGGAGGTTAGATTAATATGAACAGAAAATCAAGTTTACTCGTTATCCTTTTAGTGTTTGCATTGCCGATTTTACTTTATTATGCAATAAAGGGACCTAACAAAGAAAGTTTTTCAGCAGCTGCACTTGCAGAAGCAAATAAACCTAAAGTACTTCATTTTAGCCAGGCAATGTGCTCTGAATGCAAAAAACTTGAAGGTTATTATGGACAGATAAAACAAAAATACCAGGGGAAAGTTGTATTTATACATATTGACGTTGCAGACGGAACACCTCAAACACAATCTTTAATGCAAAAATACAACGTAAAAGTAGTTCCAACACTTGTCTTTATTAACAAAAACGGTCAAGTAGTAAAAGTTACAGAAGGGGCAATCCCTCAGGAAGAGATTGAAAGGTATTTAGATAGTATAAGCAAATGAACAATATATTAACAGACGTTCTTTCAGGACAACTACATCATTTTTCACCATGGATTATCGTTCTTATCTTTATCGGCGGTATAGTCAGTTCTTTATCACCATGTACATTAGGTATTTTGCCGGTAATAATGGGATATATCGGAGGATATTCAGAAAACACAACAAAAAGAACCGTTATTCAGGTCTTGTGTTTTGTATTCGGACTATCTCTTGTATTAACAACATTGGGAATGGTTGCAGCACTTACAGGAAAAGCACTGGGATTTCATGCAAATCCGGTTTTTGGGCTTGTCCTTTCTTCATTAATCCTGATAATGGGCTTAAGCCTTCTGGAAATTATAGAAATACCCATGCCGACAATAATCAAACAAATGCCTAAAAACAATAACAATAATCTGATTTTATATCCGATTGTTTTAGGAGGCACATTTGCTCTGGCATCAACACCATGCTCAACGCCAATTCTTGCAGGAATTATGGCTTACGCTTCATTAAAATCAAATTTAATGCTCGGCGGAATTTTACTTTTCTGTTACGCGCTAGGACAGAGCGTAATTCTTATTTTCGCGGGGTTATTTACTTCAGTATTTAAAAAAGCCAGTGTTTTAAAAACTTTTTCGCAGCATTTTAATAAATTCAGCGGAACAATACTTATTGCCGCTTCAATATTTCTTTATTTAAAAATATTTGGTGTAGTTTAAAAAAATTAACAAACAATAATGAAAAGCCCTGCTAAAACTGCAGGGCTTTTCTATATTAAAATAAATTTATCAGCTTATTAATCAGGTTTTTTCATTGAAAAAATCGATGTATTTTTAAGATCATTTTGATTTTGCAGAAAATTTTGCGGCTGACCCATAGCCTGTTTTGCAGCTGCTATTTTCATAAAGTTATCTGCTTCAGCCATTAATAATATTGATGATGATAAAGTTGTTGCTGACATTTCACTATCTCCTTACTCTTGTTATTTACCTAATATAGATTTTGTATATCCTATATATTTATAAAAACAAGCGAGTTGGAAAAAGTGCGTTTGTAAAGAAAGGTTAAGCGTTAATAACTTTTATCCAAATTTCTCTGGTTCTCGGACCGTCGAATTCCATAAAATAAATTCCCTGCCACTGCCCTAATTTTATGTTTCCGTCTTCTATTATAAGATTCAAGGAACTTCCCGTAAGACTTGCCTTCACATGTCCGTCGGAATTTCCTTCCGAATGGCGAAATTCTCTATAGTCAGGCGAAATTTTATTTAAACTAAAAATAACATCATCTTTAACACTCGGATCAAAAGCTTCATTAATAGTAAGCCCTGCTGTTGTATGAGGACAAAAAACAACACAGATCCCGTCTTTTACTCCTACAGATTCAACTGTTCTTTTGATTTGCGCCGTTATATCCACCAATTCGTTTTTTCTTGATGTTTTGATGTTAATTTTTTGCATTTCAAATCCTTTATAGTTTTTACTAATCGAATTTTAACAATTCATAAGGCTCTACTTCAAGAGCTTTAGCTATTTTATACAATGTAAGAACATGTATATTAACTTCTGCTCTTTCTATCATGCCAATAGAATTCCGGCTTAAACCAATTAATTCTCCAAATTTTTCCTGAGATAGTTTTTTGTCTTTTCTCAGGTTTTTTATATTTTTGCCAATATTTTGTAAAAATCTTTTGCTCATTATTTTATTATGATTATTTAATTATACAAATCTACCAAGCGCACTTGTCAAAAAAGTTTAAAAATGCTATTAATATTAATTATCAGGAATGACAAACAGAGTTGTCAAAATTATCCAAAAAGGAGAAAACACATGGAAAAACAGGATTTTAAAGCTTTTATTA
>MFRJ01000076.1:3042-5257 GCA_001784535.1 Candidatus Melainabacteria bacterium GWA2_34_9 | reverse complement strand
AATTGTTAAAATGAAATATTTGAATCGGTGATGCCCAAATTTGTGCCACAAGAGGAACTATTACAATTCCTGATACTGCTTCAGGTAAAGGTTTAGTCCTTTCTAAAAGTGGCGGAACACACAATAAAATACCGAAGGTTGTTATAAAAGAAAGCTGAAAACTTATATTAGCAAGTAAAAAAGGATCAACTAAAAGCATAAGAGCGCATACAAAAACCAAAATAATTAAATTGTCCGCTTTTCTGTCAAGTAATTTTGCCAGAATTAAAAACTCTGCCATAACCGCAGCGCGCATTATAGAAGGAGGTAATCCTGTCAAAAGTGAATAAAACGCTACTAAAATACCGCCTGCAATCATCTTAAACCTGTAAGGAATTCGTAATTTTGATGCAATAATAAACCACGCTCCGAAAATAAATCCTACATTCATCCCTGAAGCTGCAAGCAAGTGCAAAAGACCTGATTTCAGGAATTCCTGTTTTATTTCGTCGGGAGCAGGAACGGCAAAATCCCCAAAAACCATTCCTTCAAGCACTTCTAACTTTGGAGATTTAATATATTTTCTATTTTCATCAATAATTTTGTTTTTTATTTTGTTTAAGTTCTGTATTAAAAACCATTTCCCCCATTTTGGGTGTTCAATAATCTTGAAATTATTGTATTTTACATTGGTAAGTGTAAAAATCCCCTGATTTTTTAAATAATTTTTATAATCAAACTGCCCCGGATTTGTAGATTCAAAAGGGAATTTTACATATCCTTTAACCTCTAAAACATCGCCGATAAGGATATTAGATTGCCGTGTCGAGGCTTCGCTACTTGGTTGCTCGCCATAAACAGCAGTTTTGTCATAAATACTTACAAGGGTTTTAGCTTTTATTTTCTTCCAATTATTTTTAAACCTGTATGAAGAAACTTCGAATTTGAATTTAGCAATATTTGTCCGATTTGATTTTGGTTCTGTTATTACTCTGCCTTGTAAACAAACATCAGCAGGAGAAATATTATATAATTCATCAGGTTTTGGAGATCTAAAGCCACAATAAAATATTGAAAATGCAAGAACTATGAGAAATAAAACAGAAAATTTTATCGAAAAAATTTTTTTATAAGCTAATAAAGAAATTAATAAAATAGAAATCACTGCAAAGAAAGGAATTAAATTAAGAAAATATGCTCCACACCCTGCAATAAAAGCAGTACAGAGTATCATTGTCTTTTGTGGTTTATGTAAATGCATTTTTTTCTTTCTTTTAGTTAAAAATGTCATTCCGAACTTGATTCGGAATCTGTAAAATATTGAATAGATGCTGAAACAAGTTCAGCATGACATCCCAATTATAACCTGAGTTCTAAATAGAATTGCAACACTTTGTTACAATAAAAAATGAAAGAAGTAACAAAATGTTAATTTGTTTAAAACCCAGTAATAAAAAAGAAAATGGTTTTTAGTTAATTATTTTTTCTTTTTTTAAAAGCAATTAATTTTTTTCAGCATATTTAAAAAATTGTAATAGAAGAAAAAATTAAAAGACAAATTAAAAATGAATATATCAAATTTTTATAATCAAAAATTAAGCTTTGGAGATCAAGACAAGCCTAATATTGTTATTAACAGGCAAAATGATGCCAATAAATTAACTGTGCTCAATGAAAGATTGAATTTTATAATAAAAGAAATAGGCGGAATAGGCTTAAGTGCAGATAATTTAGGAAATATCACTATTGCTCTGGCTAAAATTGCAATGCTAAGGCAGGAAACTCAAAACGCATGGGGAACTTGTCCAACAGCATTAAAACAAAAGCTTAACAGGCTCGATTCTCTTAAAAATGAGCTTTGTAGAATAAGTGAATCAATTAATGAAGCAAATCAAGAAATTGATTCAAAACAGCAAAATAATGAATTAATCCTGCCGGAAAGCTGTAAAGACAAGCTCGACTTGCTTACAGGGATGGAGGCACTTTCCGCATATAATTTATTAAACAGAAAACCCGTTAATTCTAAAGAAACAGAAATAAAAAAGCTTTATGGCGATGCAATCAGGCAGGAAGATCTGGAAAACTCTTTAAAAGAGCTTAAAAAAGATGATTGGAGCTTTGAAAAACTTAACGCAGAAGACAGTAAAATTTACCCTAAATTAAACAAGCAGCTACTTATCGGGGGTATAAAAACAACAATAGAAAAACAACTCGAAACCATTGATAAAAAATTGAC
>MFRJ01000076.1:0-3029 GCA_001784535.1 Candidatus Melainabacteria bacterium GWA2_34_9 | reverse complement strand
GAAAAAGGGATTTTTGTTTCTGAAGTCGGTCTAAAAGTTTATGACCCGAAAACAACAGGGCAAATATTGGCGCTGGAAACTGCTAAACTGCGCCGTATAAGTGTGCAAAATCCGATAAGTTCGCCCGGTGTTGAACAAAAATTATGCATGCCTGATATGTTAGCCCAACCCATACCAACAGATTCGCCGGTGTTTTTCAAAATCGATAAAAGATTTATTCCGAAAAAAGTTGAAATTCAGCAAATTCTTAAATTAAACGAACCTTTTAAACCCGTTTTAAACAAATTATTCCCTGAAGGTTTAAATGTTTTTATGGTTCCGGGATATATGGATGGCAAAATGGGAGATATTGAAGGAGGAATAAGTATCCCCGGTTATCCCGACAAAGGTGTATGGCTAAATTCCTATGATTATAAAGAACGCTATAACTATACGTCCAATTTAGAAAAAGTTATAGGATCTTTAAGAGGTGTTGATAACCTTAAACCTAGTGTTTTAAGAGGCAGCGATGATAGAGCAAGAGCTCTGGCTCACGAAATATCCCATGCTGTCAGTTATAAACTAGAAAATATAAATGAACAGGAAAATAACCAAAAAGGTTCTAATATTTTATTAACTGATTGTGGAAATGTAAGTTTTTCAGACGGCTGGAGAATGTTAAGAACAAATACTCAGTATAATGACAGAACTCTTAAAATGGATGCAAGATTTATGACAAAAAGCAGTTTAAGTAATTTAAGACAGTTTTTTGAATATGAAACAATCGCAGAAGATATAAGGCAAACTTTAACAGAAAAACACATACCTGCTTCTTCCAGTATGACAAGTATGTTTGATCATACAGAAGAAGGAAAAGAACAATTAAGCAAAGTGAAAAATTATATTCGCAAATGCCTTTTGGAAAATAAATCTCCGACTGAAGTAATATTTAACCAAATTAGAAATGATGAATAAACAAAAAATTAAAAGCTTTTACTTCTGGTGAAAGTGCTGATGTTATTCTTTTAACAGGATATACAAATCTTTATCGTTTAAAAATAGGGAATTATAGAGTAATTTTTGAATTTATAAACGGTGAAATCAGAATAATTCACGTTTTAAGAATTCAACATTATTAAAACTGTTCTAAAAACCTTACATCGTTGTTAAAGAAAAGCCTGATGTCGTTGATGGCATATTTAAGCATAGCAAGTCTTTCCACGCCCATGCCGAAAGCAAAACCTGAATATACTTCAGGGTCGACATTAACACCTTTTAAGACATTCGGGTCAATCATGCCTGCTCCTAATATTTCCAACCAGCCTGTTCCTGAACAGGTACGACAGCCTTTACCCGAACACATGATACACTGGACATCAATTTCCGCACTGGGCTCTGTAAAAGGGAAAAAACTTGTTCTAAATCTTGTAGGACGTGCCTGACCGAAAAATTGGCGTGTAAATTCGTTTAATACTCCTTTCAGATCACCGAAAGTGACGTTTTTATCGAGCATAAAACCTTCAACCTGATGGAAAAGATTGTTTTTTCTGCTGCTGACCGCTTCTGATCTGTATACCCGACCGGGACTTATGACGCGAAGAGGAGGATTTTTTTTCTCCATTTCTCTTATTTGTGCGTTGGAAGTCTGGCTCCGTAAAATCAAATTAGGCGCGTTCACAGTATAAAACGTATCCTGCATGTCTTTTGCAGGGTGATCCGCAGGGAAATTTAAAGCATCAAAGTTATAATATTCTGTCTCAACTTCAGGGCTGTTCTGGTTTTCAACAAGAGAAAACCCCATTCCCTGAAAAATATACACAATTTCATTTATTGTAGAAGTCAAAGGGTGCTGGCTTCCGTAAGGTTTATAATCCCCAGGCATTGTAATATCAAGTTTTTCAGTTTCTAATTTTTTGGAAACACTTTTTCTATAGAAATCAGCGTATTTAATTTCAAAGGTTTTTTCAATTTCTTCTGCTATTTCATTAGCAAGAGCGCCGATTAAAGGTTTTTCAGCATCAGATAAATCTTTAAGCCCTCTTTTTATAGAATTTAATTCGCCTTTTCTGCCGAGATATTTGATTTTTATTTCTTGTAAATCTTCAAGACCTGCTGAATTATTGATTTCCGCAAGCGCATTATTTTTTAACTCTTCCAGTTTAGTTTTCATTATTCCCTCTTTTAAAAAATGGATTATTTTTACACCCACCCCCAGCCCCCCTTGAGAACGAGTTCTGGACCTCCAAGCCGGCAAAGCCGTCTTTTAGTCTTTACACTCCCGCTTCGCACGGGAGGGAGCTAGAGTTAGTTTTTGGGCTCGCTTTTCATCGCTTTTTTGTTTTTTTTATTTCCCAATTTATTTAATCACCACTAAAATAGACGTATGAATTATACAATATCAATGCCTTAAAATAAAGTAAAATTTGATTATTTTAGGTAAAAACAGCATAAAACCAACGATTAACGAGCTTATTGCGGTTAATAAAACAGCCCCTGCGGCTATATCCTTTGACATTTTGGCGATAATCGAGTACCTGTTGCCGTAATAAGCATCTATAACAAACTCAATAACAGTATTCATAAGTTCTGCAAACAGAACTGCATTTATTGTTAAAATAAGAATAGCAAGTTCTATATACGAAAAACGAAGAAAAATAGCCAATATAAAGATAGAAATTCCAAAAATAAAGTCGAATCTGAAATTTCTCTGGGATTTTAAAGCAAGTGCTATTCCTCTATAAGCATAAGTTAGGCTTTTAAAGATACTGCCTGTTTTGTATTTTGACATTTTATTTGAATTACCGGATTTTTTATTTCTTGTTTTATTTTATCCTGATTTTTTATAAAACTTTATTAAGATTTATTAAACAAGAAACCTTGATAATTTGCACATATCGGCGAATTGTTAAAAAATGTTAAGCTGAATATCTATAAAATATATAAAAAATAGCAATTTTTTCAATATCCATGTTTTTATATATGTACAAGAAGAAAACAAAACAAACACAACACACTACCTAAATAAAAATCTTAAATCTCAATAAATTCTT
>MFRJ01000075.1:5278-9503 GCA_001784535.1 Candidatus Melainabacteria bacterium GWA2_34_9 | reverse complement strand
AAGAGCATCTCCTGCTAGTACTGCAATGGCTTCACCATAAACTTTATGGTTGGTAAGTTTTCCCCTTCTGTAATCATCATTGTCCATACAAGGCAAATCATCGTGAATAAGGCTTTGTGCGTGAAGCATCTCAAGCGCGCAGGCTATAGGAAAAACATTTTCTATATCACCGCCGCAAATTCTTGCACTTTCAAGCATAAGCAAAGGTCTTATTCTTTTGCCGTCAGCAAGCACAGAGTATCTTATCGATTCCCAGATTAATTGGGGATATCGAATTTCTAAGTATTTATCGAGATGAGAATTTATTAATTCTTTATCAGGAAAAACTGCTTTATTATAATCAAAGTCTTTTTGTATAAGAAGTTTCAATGTTTTTTCACCAAAAACTATTCAAAATCTTCTTGATTATAATATACCTCGTCCAAAATTGAAATAAGGTTTATTTTCTGCTTTTCGGTGTTCCTTGCTTTTTTTCTAGCCTGAGTCCCTAGTTTTACAAGATGTTTCATTTCATTGCTGCCTGTATCAATAGATTTTGATGATTTTTCTTCTTTATGACCTTCTTTGCGAATTTTTTCTTTATATTCAACAGCTTCTTGTATGAATGTTTTATAGCTTTCGTATCTTGTTGAATCTACTTTGCTTAAGTTAGCCAGCACATTACAGCCTTCTTCGTTCAAATGAAGACAATCTGAAAAATGACATCCTAATGAAAATTCTTTTATTTCATCAAAAAGTTCGTTAATAACAGCAGGCATTACAGTATCGAATTTTAAATGGCTGAAACCGGGAGTATCAGCAATCTGTAAAATTTTACCGTCCTCAACAGGGACTCCAACAATTTCCACATGTCTTGTTGAGTGTGTGCCTTTGCCTGTTTTAACACTTATTTCTTTTGTTTTAAATTTTAAATCGGGATGAATTTTATTAAGCAGACTGGTTTTTCCTACACCTGACATGCCGGATAAAACAGAAATGTTTGACCCAAGGACTTTTTTTAGTTCGTCTATACCAATACCGGTTAAAGCAGACGTAAAAATAACTTTATATCCAATATTAGTATAAATATCCAGAATTTTTTGCTTAAATTTCAAAGTTTCATCAAGGTCAGACTTATTTATACAAATAACAGCGGGGATATCATAAAGCTTTGCCTGACACAAATATCTGTTAAGCTGCTCAAAATCAAACTTTGATTGAGATAGTGCTGCTACTATTAATACCTGATCAACATTTGCAATAGAAGGTCTTGGTAGATAATTATTTCTTGACAAAACTTCAACAATTGCAGCCTGATTTGACTCTTTTGATGATGTTTTTTCTATTCTGACTAAATCACCGACAAAAATTTCTATTTTTGCTTTTTTAAGTTTTTCTCTGATTTTACATTCAAGAATGGTATTTTCTTTTTCAAGTTTTACATAATAAAAATCAGAATGTATTTTTATTATTTTGCCTATCAAGCAAAGATTCTCCGTTTATAACCCTAAAACATGTTAGTCGAAATTTATAAAAAGTACAAGAACTACAAGAATGAGCTTAAACCTTCGGCGAAGCTGGATCTTCTCCTGCTTCACTATACAAATAGACGAAGGCTGTGCTTTTAACACAGCCTTCTCAAAGCTAACTTTAAGCTTTCCCTTAAACCGGAGCTATCCGCTCCACCTATTTTATTTATACCCGTTTATAAAAAATTTAAACATATAGATTTGAATTTTTTATAATTTATTTTGCGGTTACGAATTTATCCATATTTTCTCTGAGTATTTCTGTATCAGAAGATAATTCGCTGCATTTTGCGGTAATTTCTTCTATGGTTGCAGCCATTTGTTCAATGCTCATACCTGAAGATGTCATTTTTGATTCAAGTTCATCAGCAACCTGAACAATTTTTTCAATATTTTTCACTATATCGGCTTCACTGGTTTTTGTTGATGTAGCAACGGTTTTGGATTTATCAGCTAGTTTTCTGACTTCATCAGCTACAATAGCAAATCCTTTTCCGTGTTCACCAGCTCTCGCAGCTTCTATAGCGGCGTTAAGTGAAAGCAGATTGGTTTTTTCAGCAACATCAACGATTTCTTTAGAAGCGGTTGAAAATTCTTCTATTTTGTCATCAACGCCTTTTATGCTGTTTCGTAACGATTCAGAAACTTTAAGGATTGTGCCTATTTCTTTATTAATACTTTCAACCAATTTTGCATTTTCTTCGCTGCCGGCAGTAATTTCCTGAATAGATTCAGTTATATTATTAATACGTTCTTTTAAAAATGACATTGTTTCTATTCTGTATTTTTCTGCTTCTTGTACTTGATTTTGAGCCTGCATAATTTCTTCCATGCTCTCATCTTGTTTTCTTAATAGTTCAAGATTGTATTCATGGTTATAATACATACAATTTTCTTTATGGTTAGATTGATTATGTATGGCTTTTGCCATATTGTTACAGCTTCCGTAACCGCATGCAGAACAATTTACATTTCTGGAATCTTTTGTTTTCTTAAGAAGCTGATTAAATATTACATCTAAATCTCTTTCAGCAGGCTCTTTGATTTTTGTCATGCCTGATTTATCAGTGTAATGTCTTACATAATCACTAAGTTTAAGATTTTTTTCAAAATAATCAAAAAGTTTATATGATTTTTTGAACATTTTTTTGGATTCAGTTTTTTTCAAGTGTTCTTGTTTAAGCGGATTCATCATGAAATCAACATCATCAATATGAACATCTTTATCGGTACCGGTTCCCTGATTGCATCCGAAAGAGCAGTTCAATATATCAATAAGCAAAGGCAAGCTCTCTTTATTTTTAACTCTTTTGTCATAGCTTTCCAGGTAAGGATAAGCATGTTCGCCTTCCATTTGTCTTACCCATGCGCCAGGAACATGATATTCAACGTTTTCTCTTAAACCGCCCGGTCTGGAAAAAGTTAAACCAAGTCCACATCCGATATCATCAAATTCTCTTTCTTCATAAGAATTAAGATTAATTCTGTTTGCTTTAAGATATTCTTTTATTTTTTTATAAGTAATGTTATATGATACGTAGTCATTTGTGTTAGGATCGACAAATTCGTCAACTTTTCCTAAACATGGCGAAAGAAAAGCGATTTTGTCAGAAACATTATCGGATCTTTTCATATATATAGCAGTACAAAGTGTAGGGCTGTGAATAGGAGCAAGTTTTGCCAGAAGTGACGGTTTGTATTTTTCAATATAATTAACTATAGCAGGACATGGCTGGGCTATTACAGAATCAATATTGTTTTCTCGAACTGCTTTTAAATATGCCCATGTTGTTATATCAGCCCCAAAAGAAACGTCATATATAAGATTAACGCCGGCTGATTTTAAGAAGCCGAATAGTTTTCTGTAATTATCAAAATTAAATCTGTTTGCAGGAGCTGCTACTATAGATAACTTCGCACCTTTTCTGAGATCATTGAAAAATCTTTCTGTATCGTCATTATAATCACGCGCATCATGGTCGCATGCTTCTATACAATGCCCACAATGTATGCAAAGATCATTATCAACCTTCATTTTGTTTTTGCCGTCTTTTTCATAAGCCTGATTGGCGTATATTGCAGGACAAACAGTTATGCATTTGTTACATCCAACACAATTTTCTTCTTTTGTAAAAATAACTTCTTTCATAAAATAAAATTCCTTCTCTCTAAAACAATGCTCAATGCATATATATTAATCACAAAATCAATAATCAATATAAAAAACCATAATTTAGATTTAATTATAATCTTTTTAATAAAAATGGTAAACATTTTTATATATTTTTACAAAATTTTAGCATTAAAGCGCTATTTTTAAAGCAAATTTTTTATTATTAATGATTTACCTGTCATTTCAGGTGATTTTTCTATTTCTAGAATATCAAGAATAGTTGGAGCAACATCAGCAAGTGTTCCGGTTTCGTTTAGTTTAATTTTTTCAGTATCATTAACTATTATAAAAGGAACAGGATTGTTTGTATGTGCAGTAAAAGGCTTGTGGGTTTCCAGATCTTCCATACACTCGGCATTCCCATGATCTGCGGTAATAACCATAACAGCATCAACTTCTTTAACGGTAGCAACTATTCTTTTTAAACAATCATCCACTGTTTCAACAGCTTTTACTGCCGCATCAAGCATGCCAGTATGACCAACCATATCAGGATTTGCAAAATTCACCATAATAAATTGGTATTCACCAGATTTAAGAGCTT
>MFRJ01000075.1:0-5263 GCA_001784535.1 Candidatus Melainabacteria bacterium GWA2_34_9 | reverse complement strand
ATGTTACATGTGCATATTTTTCTGTTTCAGCTGTTCTAAACTGCTTAATTCCATGCTCTTCCAGAACATCGGCCAGAAGACCTTTCATGCTTTGAGGGGGAAAGGCTATAGGAAGTCCGAAAGTTTCATCATATTGTGCCATGCATACATAATAAACGTTTTTAAGTACTTTCTTTCTTTCAAAGCCTGTAAACTCTGCTATGTTTATTGCTCTTGTGATTTCTCTTGCCCTGTCAGGTCTGTAGTTAAAGAAAATTATCGAATCATTGTCGTTTAATCGGGTGTTATCTTCGCCTGTAACGGTGGGTAAAACAAATTCATCGGTCAGATCTTTATCATAAGAAGCCTGAATAGCTTCAGCAGAATTTGTTGCATGATTGCCTTCACCAAAAAGCAGGCAATTATAAGCTTTTTCCACTCTTTCCCATCTCTGGTCCCTGTCCATTGAATAATATCTGCCGCTAATAGTGGCTATACGCGTTAAATTCTCCCGGTTAAGTTTTTCTTCTACCTGTGCAAGGTAATTATAGGCACTTTTTGGAGGGGTATCACGTCCGTCAAGAAAAGCATGAATGTATACTTTTTCGAGTCCATGTTTTTTTACAAGATCAATTAAGGCAAAAAGATGTCCCATAGAGCTGTGAACACCGCCGTCACTAACAAGCCCCATAAAATGAATAGCGGAATTATTTTTTTTAACGTGTTCTATAGCATTTAAAAATTCGGGATTCTCGAAAAAATCACCGTCTTTTACGGATTTATTTATTCTTGTTAAATCCTGATAAACGATTCTTCCAGCGCCGAGGTTTAAGTGACCTACTTCTGAATTTCCCATTTGTCCTTCAGGAAGTCCGACATATTCTCCATGAGCAAAAAGCTCTGTATGAGGGTATTGTGCAATTAAAGAGCAAAAAGTAGTATCGCGAGCAGCTTCAATTGCGTTTGTCGGACCTTTTAAACCTAAGCCCCACCCGTCCAGTATTGTTAATAAAACCGTTTTTGCTCCATTTTTTTTCATTTATTCATCCTCATGATTAATCGTCTATTTTAATCATTATATTTTATCAATATTTAAGTGCAATAAAAGCTATTTTTTAAAAAAATCCATCCTGATTTAGCAATTTTTAACTATTGATTGTTTTTATATCAATAAGAGAGAAATAGGGTATTTGAGGTTATAAAAATTTTTTAAGGGGGAAACGGGAATGTTTTCAAGAGTTGGTGGAACAGGTTTTAATTCGGGTTATCCTGCTTCAACACAAGGTAGACAAAATCAGTCACAAAGGCAATCATCGGGAAATGATTCTCGAAAAGATGAAAATATATTTGCAACTAAAATGCAGGGAAATCAAAATTTACCTAAACAATCAAGCTTTGGAGATCAAAAAAATACTAATCCATTCATAACAGGCGGTACGTCTAACCTTGATGATGGAAAAAAACTTGCAGCTTTAGAAAAAGCACTTAAAAATGATGCGAATTATCAAAAGTATCTACAAGAACACCCTTTATATGGCAAGACAGACTCTTTAAAAAGATTTTCAGCATCACAAAGTTCTAATTCTTCAATAGCAGGACTTAGGTATTCTGCATAGTTAATTGAATTTTAAAAAATACCTTTTCCGGTAATATTGTACAAAAAAATTAGTTGTATTGACTGTATATAAATTTTAAAAAACAACTTAAACTTTATATATGACAAAATCTTAAGTTACAAATTGTAAATATTTGTACAAGTGCTCAAAACTTGGCTTAGATGTTTGTTTTCAGTGAAGATAAACCTCGTAAAATTTTATGTTTTATAAATCTGAAAACAAATTTAAATCAAGGACAAAACCTCTTTTAATAAAGAGGATCGGAGGTCCTTTTGAAAGAAAATCTGCGCGAAATATATAAAAATATGGACCTGACCGAGCTGATAATTAAATGCCAGCAAGATGATAAGCTTGCTCTTGAAGAATTAATAAAAAGACATGAAAAAATAATCTATAATACTTTGTATCATCTTGATCCAAACAGGATAGATATAGCGGATATAGCACAGGAAGCGCTTTTTAGGATGACAAGGGCGATAAAAACACTTAAAAAACCTGTAACTTTCAAGTTTTGGCTAAATCAGATTATAACAAATCTTTTTTATGATGAGCTTAGAAGAAAAACAAGAAGGCTTGCTACAATATCAATGGATACGCCTTATATGGACGGAGGCGAAGATGAAGCAAGTCCTTCAAGGGATATAGCCGATACCGGAAAAATGCCTGAAGAAAGCACGTTGAGTAAAGAACTTGACGAAGTAATTAAAGAATCTATAGATGATTTGCCGGAACAATTCAGGACAGTTATTATCTTGAGAGAATTGCAGGGGTTAAGTTATGAGGAAATAGCCGAACTTACAAAAACCAATATCGGCACGGTAAAATCAAGACTTGCACGAGCAAGAGCAAAGCTTCAGGAACAAATTAAACCTTACCTTGAACATGAAAGAGGTGGTGAATGACGGAAAATTTTTCAAAACTCGATGATTGTAGTGAAATTTCGGAAGATTTATCGGCTTTTATCGATGGAGAACTTGCAAAAGAACAGCTTTCAAAAATTTATGAACATTTGCTTGAGTGCAGGTGTTGTCGACAAACTTATGAAGAAATGAAAATAACGCAGGAAGCCGTTAAAAATTATTTTAAACGCTCAACGGAAGAGTTTGAAATACCAGAAAAATCTTTAAAAACAAAAGATAATATTATAGGTAAAATTATCTTTATTCAAAAAGAGAAGAGGATTATTTATTCTGCAGTTGCCTTGAGTTTTTTAGCAATAATATCGTATTTTTCAATAAGCCTTATTAATTTTAATTCACCGGAAAAAGAAGTCTTGCATAAAGTTAAATTTACAAAAGAAAAGCCTGTTTTAACTCCTTTACCACAGGCATCTAAAGATTTTACCAAAGAATTAAAAGATAAAATTATTAAGAAAAAAACTTTTTCCAAGCCAGCTTTGTAAAACAATAATTTTAGTAAAAACTGTTAAGATTTTGTCAAACTTTTGCCATTTTAAAATAAAAAATATACTATTTATGTAATAGTATCACCCTGCACGGGTCTAACCAAAAAACAATTTAAAGCTTTAATCCAAAAATAAAAAGATGCTGAACTTGATTCAGAATGACAATTCATTACAGATAAATTGATCTTGGGAACGATGACAATAGTTTAATAAAATCTGAAAATATAAATATAAAGTTGAGGAAATCGGGTTTGGGTAAATCAAAAAAAATCTTAATTGCTATTTTTATGACATTGGGAATGGTGCTTTTAGGTGCGCTTTCTGCTAAGGCACAGATGGCTGTTCCAAATATTGATATTAGTTTTAAAAATGCCAGTTCGCCACAGGAATTTAGTAAAGGTTTGCAAATTCTAATATGGCTTACTGTATTAACGCTTGCTCCAAGTATTTTTATTATGACAACGGCTTTCACAAGGATTGTCATAGTTCTTTCTATAACAAGACAAGCAATAGGAACAGGGCAACTTCCTCCCAATCAAGTTATAGTCGGTTTGGCAATGATGCTTACATTTTTTGTAATGTCTCCAACCATTGGAGACATAAACGAAAAAGCTTTTCAACCTTACATGGATAGTAAAATAACTCAGGAAGCAGCCCTTAAAAGAGGTGTTGAGCCCTTAAGACAGTTTATGTTCCGGCAGACAAGCGAAGGCGACCTTGCTCTTTTTGTTAAGTTGAGCAAAATTGATAAACCAAGTTCTATTAATGATATTCCTACTTTTGTTTTAATGCCGGCTTTTGTAATAAGTGAGCTAAAAACAGCATTTGAAATCGGTTTTATGATTTTTATTCCGTTTCTGGTAATCGATATAGTAATCTCAAGTGTACTTGTGGCAATGGGTATGATGTTTTTGCCGCCTGTAATGATATCACTGCCGTTTAAAATAATACTTTTTGTGCTTGTAGACGGATGGAATCTAATAGCCAAGTCTCTTGTAATGGGATTTTCATAAAAATAAATAAGTAAAGGTATATAAAATTGTCCCAAATTGAATTTATTACAATATTACAAAATGCATTGATTTTGATTTTACAATTGGCAGGTCCTATTTTGCTTGTTGGTATGATAGTTGGACTTGTTATTGGTATTTTTCAGTCAGTTACTCAAATTCAGGAGGCAACTTTAACTTTCGTTCCTAAAATTTTGGCAACTATATTAACTATTATTTTTCTTGCTCCATGGATGGTTGAGGTCTATTTGACTTCTGTAACTGACTTGTTTTCCAATCTTTTAACGTATATTAGGTAAAAATATGGGTAGTGGTGGTAGACAATGACACACGATTTTTCCATATTTTTTTCAACTGAAAGTATTATTATATTTATTTTGGTTCTTTCAAGATTGACCGGAATGTTGGCAACTGCTCCATTGATTTCAACATTTTCAATGCCGATGCAGTTAAAAGTAGGACTTGGTGCTTTGTGCGCATTTATTTTGTATCCTTTTGTTCTTCAGGCGACACCAAATTTTGTTGCGCCTAAAGATTTAATTTCGCTGTCAATTTTGTTATGCAAAGAAACCGCAGTAGGAGTGCTCATTGGTTTTTCAATGTCTCTTATCTTTACTGCAGTTGAAATTGGCGGACAAATTTTAAGTATTCAAATGGGTCTTGCAATTGCTAATGCGCTCGATCCCGTAACAAAACAACACACCCCCATTGTAGGACAGTTTTATTTATTCATAGCAAGTATTGTTTTTCTTTCGTTAAATGGTCCCCATTGGCTGTTTACTACAGTATATGAAAGTTATAAATCAATTCCTGTAGGTATTGATTTTAGTTTTTCAGGTCAAATAACTCAGCAGCTGCTTTATTTTGCAGGTCAACTTTTTTTAATTGCTTTTAGTATAATAATTCCGATTTTTTCTGTATTGTTTATTAAAACTATATTAATGGGAATAGTTGCCAAAATAATGCCCCAAATGAATGTATTTATGGTTTTAATGCCTGCTCAAATATATGTAGGTCTTGTTCTTATGTTACTATTAATGCCATCTACAGCAATTTATTTATCAAAACTTTTTAATGAACTGCTTATGAATATAAATAGTATTTTTGTTTAATTTTAGAATGCCATAAAAAAGGAAAATAAATGTCAGACGACCGCACAGAAAAGGCGACGCCCAAGCGAAGATCGCAATCAAGGCAGGAAGGTCAAATATCTAAAAGTCAGGACCTTAATATGGCTGTTACTCTGGCAGTTA
>MFRJ01000074.1:4530-5439 GCA_001784535.1 Candidatus Melainabacteria bacterium GWA2_34_9 | reverse complement strand
TTTTTCCGCATTTAGCGCAGGTTATTCTGACAACAATATTATTGCCTTCCTGCCTCACAAGCTCAATAGAATCGTCTTTGAAAAATTCATGACAATTTGCACATTTTACATGCGAAAAAAATTCATTTATATAATTCAGATATTCCATCATGAATCCTTTATTGATTGTTACTTATATTATGTCATTATCCAGTGGTTTTTAACAATATTTTTATTTATTTTTCAGTAACAAAAAATGCAGGCATAACCTGCATTTTTTATGTTTATTTAAAAATTTATTCTTCTGTTGTAACTGTTTCTTCAACCGCTGAAACTTCTTCAACTTCTTCTTTGAATACTTCTGAAGCTGAAACAACAACAGGAAGTTCAACTGTTACTTTAGAAGTTAATTTGATAGCCATTTTGTATTCGCCAATAATGTTGATAGGTTTGTTGAGAGAAATGTTTCTTCTGTCAACTTCAACGCCTGATATAGCAATAACTTCTTCAGCCAGTTTTCTTGTGGTTATAGCGCCGAATAATTTTCCGCTTTCGCCGGCTTTTGTTGTGATTTGAAGTTTGCCGATAGCTTTAATTGTATCAGCTTTTGCAACAGCTTCCGCATGAAGTTTTTCAGCTTGCGCTTTAATTCTTGCGAGGTTTCTTTCTCTATTTTTAAGAGCGCCATCTGTTGCTAATTCTGCAAACTTATAAGGTAAAAGATAATTTCTGGCATGACCGTCTTTTACATCTACTATATCTCCTGATTCACCAAGAGATTGTACATCTTTTTTAAGGATAACTTTCATTTTTCCTCCAGACTATTTATTGTATTTATACATTCCAATTATTTTTTTTGAACCACATTCGAAACCTAGCTTACTATAAAAGTTTTTTTTATCCAACTCCGAATATAAAGTAATTAATGGT
>MFRJ01000074.1:2984-4502 GCA_001784535.1 Candidatus Melainabacteria bacterium GWA2_34_9 | reverse complement strand
TGGAATTTAACAATAATTTACCTATTCCCTGTTTTTGATAGGTAGGCAGTATTGAAAAATCCCAAATTGTAACGCTAAAAACACCGTCTCCTGTTGCTCGTGCCAACCCGATCAGCCTTTCACCAATCCATGCCGAAGCTACAAGAAAGCTTCCTTCGAGCGATCTTTTGATTTCACAACATTCCCTTTGCTGCCATCCTACAGAAATATAAAGCTGCTGAATAAATTCAGGAGGAATATTTTTATCGTATTTGATTTGTATTTCTTTTAAACAGGTTTTTTTCTGCATTTGTAATGTTTTGAACACTTTAAATCTATTTTTTTGTTAACACCAAAATAGATTCTACATGGTAAGTATGGCAAAACATATCAACCGGCTGGATAAATTCCGGAACAAAATTATCACTTAAAAGTTTAACATCTCTGGCTAAAGTAGATGGGTTGCAGCTTGTGTAAATTATATATTTTCCTGCAAGTTTTTTTACTGATTCGATGACGGATTCAGAACATCCTTTTCTTGGCGGATCAAGAATTACTACGTCATATTCTTCACTATTTTCGACTAAATTTTGCAAAGCTTCATCAGCATTGCCTTTTATAAACGAAATATTTTCTATGTTATTAAGCTTTAAGTTTTCCAGTCCGTCATTTACGGAACTTTCGCTTTCTTCCACTGCTGTAATATTTGAAGCAAGGTCGTTTAAAAACATGGAAAAACTTCCCGAACCTGCATAAACATCAAGAACAGAAGGATTTTGTGTTTTCTCTTCAACAATTTTTCTGACTTCGGAAAACATTTTCTGGGCAGTAAGAGGATTTACCTGAAAGAAACTTTCTGCGGAAATATGGAATGTTCTTCCGTCCAGTACTTCTTCTATATAGTCATTACCCACTATGAGTTCTGTTTCTTTTCCTAAAATAATATTTGAACGGTTCGTATTAAAATTTAGCAGCACTCCGCTAATAGCAGGAAATTCGTTTTTTACGGCTATACATAATTCTTCTATAATATCATTGCTTTCTTTGGCATTAAGTACAATTGTCAAAAGCAAATCTTTATTTGTCTGGCTGTATCTAAAAACAAAATGACGAATCAAACCTTTTTTATTCTTTTCATTGTATGCAGTAAGGTTTAACTCTTGTGCTTTTTTTCTTAAAAATTCAGCAATTTCATCGATTATACGCGGTTGAATCGGGCAGAATTTTATATTTACTATGTCATGAGTGTTTTTTCTGTAATATCCCGCTAAAAACCTTTTGGAAACTTTTGTTTGCTGAACCGGATATTGTACTTTGCAGCGATATTCTTTAACTTCATCGCTTCTTAGAACATCATTTACAGGAACTTCAATTCCTGCGATTTTTTGCATGCATTCTTCAATAATTTTTTTCTTGGCTCTTAATTGCTCTTCATAGTTTATATGCTGCCATTGACAGCCGCCACATGCATTTGCCAACGGGCAAAAAGGCTTTGTTCTGTGCTCGGAAGGAGTAATTATTTCTTTAATTACAGCATTT
>MFRJ01000074.1:0-2966 GCA_001784535.1 Candidatus Melainabacteria bacterium GWA2_34_9 | reverse complement strand
GAAATAATTTCTGCTTTTACATGATCATCTGCAACAGTGTCAGGCACAAAAACAGTCATACCTTCAAATCTTCCTATGCCTTCTCCACCATAGGTAAGTTTTTCTATATTAAATTCAATTATTTCATTTTTATTCATTATTTTTGCCGCTTCTTTACATTAAAATTTTCTTCCACTACCAGAATTATAGAACAAAGATATTTTTATATAATCATAAGAGACAGAAACTGCTGCCCATAAGAAATTTCCTTATTTGTAACAGATTATTAACTTCATATTTTTTAAAATAGCAATCTTTTAATACAATTTGTTTTTATATAAATACGGGATAATGACTAAAGGTAATAAGATGGGGAATTGAGTTTTAAGATTATAAATTTAATATGAAATGTTTTTAATTATTAGATAAATTTAAAAAATTTGGTTATGTATAAAGGAAAGAGAAAAAGAGGAGAAGGAAAATGAGCACATTTATCAGACAAACAACAATTAATGATGGTCAAGGTCACATTATGAAAAGAACAATTATTAGAAGAACCGGTGATGACAATAATTGTCCGCACATGTTATTTAATGGTGGAAGTTTATTAAGAAATCATATGGAACATCGCTTTGGAATGCACGGTATGTTCAGTGGACACAGAATGCATGGTAATCACCATGATGGTCATAGAATGCACGGCGGACCACAGGCGCCTCAATACCAACATGAAGCTGTCGCACCATCTAAACCAAAAGAAAATGTTGGTGGAAGAGTAGCAGCCGGAATATTATCAGGTGGCGTTTCTGAAATCTTCAACGGCTTCAAAGGCTGGTAATTAGAAATTAAATACTGATTTTTTGAAATAGATTGAAAAATATGCGAAACCTAATATGTACTGAGAAATTCAGACAGGGAAAAGCAAAAACATGTCCTTTCGGTAAAATAGAAAAATGAATACAGTCAAGCATTTAAGCGATTACAAAATAAAAAAAATTACAGAAGCTTTTTGTGCAGATATTTCTGCCACATAAGCTTCTGTTTTGTTAAAAATTAGTAGAATAAGTATAAATAAATATTACAATTTGTGCTTTCCTGAAGAATTGTTGACGGCATTAGATTTAACTATTTATGCAGTAGCTACAAGATATCCTACTTTTGAAGAGGAAATATCAGAACAGGAATATAAAGAAGCTGTTGAAATTGCCGAAAAGGTTTATGATTGGGTAGAAAACTTACTCGGGATTTGAAAGAACTAAACCACAAAGCTTGCTAATCCCTGCTTTATTCAAAGCCTTTATCATTTCCTGCAAAGTTACCCCTGTGGTGCAAATATCATCCAATAAAAGCAAATTTGCACCTGTGTATTTTTCTTTGTTGACGGAAAAAGCGCCTTTTAAGTTTTCTAATCGTTGAGTTCTGTTTAGTTTGTATTGAGGCACTGTGTCTTTTACTTTGCAAACAAGCTCTGTGTTGACAGGATACCCTGTTAATTTTGAGAACTCGGCGGCAATAAGATCAACGTGGTTGTATTTTCTTTCTTTTACTCGCTTTTTATGGGATGGCATCGGGATAATTTCAAAGTTTGTGTCGGCATAAGAGGTGTTTTTCCAGAAATCAAAAAGAATCTGTGCCGCGTATGATGCAAATTCCTTCTGGTTATGAAATTTTATACCGCGTATTAGTTTTTGGACTTCGTCTTTGTATGAAGTTATGGAAAATATTTCGATCTTGTTGAATGTTTTATATGATTTGGGCGGATTAATATTTATTTTTTTATAGCAGGACTCACACATCACGCCAGAAGGAGATGACTTTCCGCAAAAATAACATATTTTGTAATAAATCCAGTCAAATAAAAATCTTAGTTTTTTATGTAGTTTATCAATATTGGATTGGGTTCCTGTTTTCGATATGAACATTTTAATAAACTTTTCACGTTTAAATAAATTCGAAAACAAATTTAAGTTGAGCATAAACATATTCCACCTGAGAGGGATTAAGTGCACAAAATAATCCTGTAAAATTTAATTCATAAAATAAAGTTAATATGTTTGTCAAACATTTTGAGGGGGAGTATGAAGTTATTTGATAATAATGAAGATGATCCGCTTGGAATTTATCCTAGAATAGATGATATTTCCGTTGATATGCCTGCTGTTTCAGAACACTGCGCGGTGACACGATTGCCGGATTTGTTTCATTCAGTCAGGAGTGATACTTTGCCTGTTATTGATTTGCAGGGAAAAATTATTGGCATTGTTTCGGAATATGACCTTGCGCGGGTTGTTCCTGACTTGAGTATCAACGAATACAGTTATCAATGCGATGTTAAAGTGCATGATATTATGACAAAAGAAGTGTGGACAGAGCAAAAAAACACAAATATCAAGGAATTATTCAATAAACTTAATAACATGCACACAAGAGTTATTCCGATAGTTGACAAAGACAATTATTATACGGGAAATTCCATTACAAGAACTTCAATTATTACCTATATAACAAGACTCATTAAGCCAAATTCGCTTGGAGGTCTTGCTACACCTTTAGGTGTTTATATTACTGACGGAAAACATCAGGCAGGTGCAGGTAATTTAGGGCTTTTTTTAACGGGGGCTTCTTTGGGTGTTATGTTAATAGTTATAGAGCAGGTTTTTGGCTTTGCTTTTAAGTATTTTGATATAAATACTACTAATGCCGCCATTTTTCCTGTAGTTTTTGTATTGCAAATATCAGTATTTATTTTACTTTTAAGATTAACTCCTCTTGCAAAAATTCATGCTGCTGAACATCAAACTATTAACGCTATTGAAAAAGGACTTCCTTTGACGCTGGAAACTGTAAAACTTCAACCAAGAGAGCATGTGCGATGCGGAACAAATCTTATGGTGCTATTTATCGGGCTTCAGCTGGTAATTCTGACATTTGTAGGGTATTTAAGCAAAATTGAACCTTTCTTTCAGTTTATTTTCTTATTTGGAGGT
>MFRJ01000073.1:4588-5141 GCA_001784535.1 Candidatus Melainabacteria bacterium GWA2_34_9 | reverse complement strand
ATTAAGCAGATTTATCAAAATATAGCAATTATTTAAAGTATCTTGTTTTTATATATATATGTAATATTAAATATATTTACAGTAAAAGCAAAATACATGTTTTTCCTTTAACAAGCGAAAGAGGCAAAAATGAGCACGTCTGGTCTTTATAATCAAAATTATTTTCCAACTTATGGACAGAATTATGGTCAAAACTATGGTCAAAATTATAATTTTGATTTATCTAATTTGAATTATTATCAACAACCTTCTATTTGGGGAAATTATTCAACAGGCTATCAACCGTCTGCTGTACCTGTCGTTAATACAAATAATAATTCAGATATTATGACGTTAATGTTAATTATGCTTTTGATGCAAGAAAAACAATCACCAGTAGAACAAGCACCAGTACCAGTATCAATACAACAAGTACAGGTGCCAGTTACAGTACAACAAGCACCAGCACCAGTATCAATACAACAAGCACAGGTGCCAGTTACAGTACAACAAGCACCAACACTGTTTCCTAGTGCCGATGTTTATAGTAAAATGTCAAACGAAGAAAAATTGC
>MFRJ01000073.1:444-4526 GCA_001784535.1 Candidatus Melainabacteria bacterium GWA2_34_9 | reverse complement strand
ACATTAAATTCAGACTGGCTTAAGATTAATATAGAAGAATCATCAGATAATTTCCTTGGAAGTTATAGAGATGAGAAGATAATTATAAAACCTAGTACGCTTGATTCTTCCTCACAGGAAAGAGTGACTGGAACATTACTTCACGAATTAAAGCATGCATCTGATCGTGACAATATTGATTCAGTACAAGAAGAAGTTGAAGCATATTCTTTACAGGAAGAATATTTACATTCAAATAATCTAAACATCGACAAATTCCATGATCCTGATAGAACTATTGAAACAGAAAAAATAAAAAGTTTTGTTGAACAAAATTATCCAGGGTTGAAACAAACACGAGCAGAAGCAGAAGCACCCGCACCAAAGAGTCGTATTATGGGAACTATTAGTAACATGATAAATCTCGTTAAAGATGCGCAGATTAAAACAAAAAATTCGAATACCAATACTAAGACGAAGACTAATACATTCAGTATTCCGATTCTTATGCCAAGTTGATATGTATAAAAATTAATTTTCCATTTCACAAAGAAAATTTATTACTTCAATAGCTATTTTTTTTTGAATTTCCAAAGAAGCTGTTTTTAAGTATTCCATTGCCATACAAAGTTCTTCGTCGACGTCATACCATCTTCTGCGGAAGGTTCGTACGTATGGTGAAATATCTTTTATCATGAGTTCATTGGATTTAGCAATTTCAATGATTTTTTGTGATGCCAGAATCTGTTTATCAAGATCCGCATTCCTCAAAATGCTTACAGCAAGACTTACTGTAGCATCGTTGTCATACCATCTATTTTTGCTTTCAATTCCGATAATAATAGCTTAATCACCTCTGAATAACACTTCACAACAACCTAGATCGTTTTATAATTTTTGAATTATAAAACAAATTTTTATAGACCTCATAAATTTAGATTAAACGATTTTAATAACAAAATTCAATCTTTTTTTGGATAATAAGAAATTATATTAAGATTCTTAATAATTTGTATATCTTTTTAATATGTTATAAGTACATAGTATTAAGTTTGCTATGGATTTTCATTGCGATTTTTATTCCATCTCCGGTGGCAATAGAGATTTGACGGTAATTATCGTTCGCAACATCTCCGATAAAGTATAGCAGCCCTTCTTTTTGCAGACTTAAAGAACTTTTTAATATTTTTTTATCAAGAAAATCTAAACAGGGCTCCCGTCCAATTGCAGGTATAATATAATCAGCTTCTATATTAATTCTATTTTTTTTCTCTATGCATGACAAAACTATTTTTTCGTCTGTTTCTTTAAAATATTCAACATTAATATTTTTAATATGTTTAATTTTTTTTGTTTTTTCAGCTCTTTTTTCTAAAACAGACAGGCATTTTGCTTTGTCATTTCTATTTATGATAACGACTTCAGAAACATTATAATTATTAACAAGGTTTATGGCATAATCAAAAGCCGCATCTCCTGCTCCTATAATGGCAATTTTTTTCCTATCCATAATGGGTTGTTTACAATTCGCTATTTCGTAGAATAGTTTGTCTTGAAAAATAGGTTTCATTGGGATTTGAAGTTTTATGGGTGTTGTTCCGCTTGCAACAACAAGAAATCGAGTTAAAAATAAACCGTTGTTTGTATTTATAATAAAATTACTTTCTGAAAAATAAACCTTTTTTACTTCCGAAAATATCGGTTCAATATCTAAATCTGCCAGATTTTTCCTGAATTTTTCCACTAATTCATGTCCTGAAATCCCTGCTTCAAATCCCAAATAATTTTCAACAAGATGAGCATTTCTTAAAAGCCCGCCTGTTTGATTTTTTTCAAATAAAAAAGGTTCTATTCCATATCTTTTAAGCTGAACAGCGCAAGCCATTCCTGCCGGACCTGCTCCTATTATTGCAACTTTACTGTGATTCATGATGTAATTTCCTGCAAATTTCTCCAGATAATGTTAATTCCGAAAAACCATGAGCTAAATTAAGCATCGCAGCTGTGTGAAAACTTTCATTGTATGTAGCTGTTGAATCTATACACAAAAATGTTTCAAAGCCTCTTGTAAATGCCGTGCGTGCTGTTGTTTCACAGCATAAATGGGTCATTACCCCTGTTATTACAAGTTGAGAAATGTTGTTTTTTCTTAAATAATCTTCCAAATCAGTATTATAAAAAGCATCGTATTGTGATTTTTTTATTAGATAAGCCTCTTTAACATTAAATTCAGGAATGATTTCATTTATTTGAGATGTGTCAGAAATAACATCTCCCCACCATTTATTCATCATGCCGGCATTCTCAGGAGTATTAGTGTGCTGTGTGAAAATCACAGGAAGGTTTTTCTCTTTGTAATTATCAACAAGAAGCTTTATTTTAGGAATTATTGCAGGAGAAGAAGGAATAAAAGCATGAGAAGATTCATCACAAAAATATTTCTGCATATCAATAACAATAAGTGCAGATTTTTGCGGGATACATTCCTGAGTTTTTGTTCTTCCTATAGCATTTTTTGTGATTATAAGCATTTGTGATGCTTTGTCATCAATAGTTTCAGGAGAAAAATATTTTTCTTTAGTTGTCATAATTTATATTTTGTTAAAAAAATAGAGAGAAATCAACAATTCTCTCTATTTTTTTATTAAATTTTCGATTACTTTTAGTTGATATTTTGCGTTTTTAATTTCTACTTCGATAATATTTCTACTTTCTTCTGCAAATTTTAGTTCGTCTGATATAGAAGATTTTCTTAGTCCAAAACCGTTTGAGGATCCTCTTATTTCCTGACTTTTGTAAAGAAGATCTAGACGTTGACCTGAAATTGTACTTAATTTTTTTATGAGGATATGTAATTGCTCTTTTTTGCATTCAAGATTTAAGCAATGAGACACTGCTTTTCTTTTTACTTCTTCGAGCTTATCTATATTTAATCCTGAAAGTTTATCCACTAAGTCCCACTTCTTCAAATATTATCAGTCTTTGAGAAAACCTCTCCGCCAACTTATTTAAATATAATACAATTATTTCATTTTGGTTTTTTGTAAACTCTTTGTGTTTAAGGCTATAACTTATTAGGAGGCATCAAAATACTCCGATATGCAGGTAAAACAATCTTTTTCCATGTTGAGTTAACATTTGAATTAAAATTTTACAAACCACTTTAATAAAAACATAGGTAAGGTTAGTGATATTTCTTTGTTTTCAATGTTTAAACAGGATAATTTTATTATCAATCATTGAGGAAATATTTTCCAATAAGCCGTTTCATGTCTGCGGCTACTTTATAAACAGTTTTATTCTCTAAAACGCATGTTAAATCCATGTAAGCTTGTATTTTGTTTTCAAAAAATTCTTTAAAAAAATTTACTTTTATTTTTTGTAAATTTTTTTAAATTATGAAGAAATATAGATAAATTCTTTCAAAACCTTAATTAAAAAGCGTTTCGCATGCTTAATATTTCTTAAAATTTTTTTAAATGTAAATTGTTTCACTAATATACGCAATTGTTGAATAATTTTAGTTTTTATATAGATATGAATAGATAATTAAAACAAAGAAAGGAAGGTGCCAGCACACTAAAAACAGTAAATTAACTATTACATATTAGAGAGAGAATTATATTTAATTTAAAAATGAGTATTTAGTTAAAAAAGGAGTATAAAAAATTTAATTTTGAGTTACAACAAATAGAAAACGGAGGATTTGATCAAACAAATATTTTTATAAAAAGAGATGATTTTTAAATCATCTCTTTTTAATTGTGTTAAGTTTTCAGCATTTTATCGATAGAGCTAAAAGCTTTTTCTGCTATATGCTTGTCTACAGCGATTTCCGGTTGCTCTGTTTCTAAAGAAATTAAAATGTCTTCAAGTGTTGTCCATTTCATATTTTCGCAAACTGCTTTTTCGGATGCGAGTACAAATGTTTTTTCGGGATAATCACGCTGCAATCTGTCTACAACGCCTTTTTCCGTTGCAATTATAAAAACTTTCGCGCTGCTTTCTTTTATCCTTTTCATTATGCCTGAAGTACTTCCAATGTAATCAGCAAGCTTTATAACACTTGTATGGCATTCAGGATGAACAAGTACTTCTGCATC
>MFRJ01000073.1:0-151 GCA_001784535.1 Candidatus Melainabacteria bacterium GWA2_34_9 | reverse complement strand
TATTAATCATATCAGCCATCAGGCATCCTGATTCCAGCCTTGGAAGAATCACTTTTTTCTGTGGAGAAAGGATTTTAGCTGTTTCTGCCATAAAGTATACGCCGGCAAAAATAATAATATCCGCATCGGTCTTAGCCGCCTGCTGGCTTAA
>MFRJ01000072.1:4820-10277 GCA_001784535.1 Candidatus Melainabacteria bacterium GWA2_34_9 | reverse complement strand
TTTGTTTTTACTATAAAGATATTTATTGGGTAAGTCATCCGCAGGTTTGGATTAATCAGGTAGGCAGGTAAAGCTAGAAATCTATGTAATATCATTTTTTCGGCGGTTTAGGTATGGTCTTTCATTATAATGCTCGGATTTTGGTTGAATGAATACAAAGCTTACACAATTTTTAATACTGGTTATTTTATATTTTTCCTGCTGTTTTATTACAAATGCGCAAACACTTGAACAAAATAAGACATATTTGAATTATATAAAGCAAGCGCAAAAATATGAAAGTCAAAATAAAATACTCAAAGCAAATGAGTATTATCTTAAAGCGGAACAAATCTATCCTGAAAAGTTTGAAGCCAAATTTGGACTGGCTAAGACTTATGGTCAGCTACATAAAGATAAACTTGCACGTAAGTATTATCGGGAACTCTTAAAAAAATACCCGAATAATATTGCTTTGCTTGAAGCTTACGCCAAATATTTAAAAAATAATAAAAATTATTATAAAGCTCTAATTATTTATAACAAACTTTTTAAACTCACAAAAAACAAAAAATATAAAATTAATATAGCTGAAATAACTTTGCTGCAAAAAAATCAGCTATATTCTTACTATATAAAGCAAGCCAAGACATATGAAAGTAAATATCAAAGACAAGAAGCAAAAGAGTATTATCTCAAAGCTCAAAAAATATTTCCGACAAGGTATGAAGCTTTATTTGGGCTGGCTCGTATATATGGGGCATTGTATAAAAATAAACTCGAACTTAAATACTATCAGGAAAAATTAAAAGAAACACCAAATAATATTGAGCTGCTTGAAGAATATGCTCAATTTTTACAAGATAATCAAGATTATGATCAATCTCTGAAAACTTATAACAAGCTTTTTGAATTAACAAAAAATGGAAAATATAAGGTTTTTATAGATAAACTAATTTTTCTAAAAAATTATCAGAAAAAAAATAAAAAATATTTGAATTATATCAAACAAGCTCAAAAATATGAAAGTGAGGGTAAAATCCTCGAGGCGAACGTATATTATCTTAAAGCTTATGAGATATTTCCAAATAAGTATGAAGCTTTATTTGGAACAGCCAAGACCTCTGAATGGCTAAATAAAAATGAATTTGCATTTAAACATTATAAAGAAGCTTTAAAACAAGCACCAAATAACGTTGCTTTACTTGAAGCTTACGCTAAAGCCTTAAAAGATACTGCGAATTATGATGAGGCTTTGAAAATTTATAACAAGCTTTCTGAACTTACAGATGATGACAAGTATAACGATAATATAGATGAAATAATTTCTCTAAAAAAAAGTTTTAAACCTACACCTATAAAAAATCCGGAACAAAATAAGAAATTTTTAGATTATATAAAACAAGCCCGGAAATATGAAAGTCAGGGCAAAATCATCGAGGCGAATCAGTATTATCTCAAAGCCGAAAATATCTTTCCTGACAGGTATGAAGCCAAATTCGGACTGGCTAAAACTTATGGATGGCTACGCAAACACGATCTTGCTATTGGATATTATAAAGAACTTTTAAAATTAACGCCCAATAATGCTGATTTGCTTAAAGTTTATGCAGATTATTTGAAAAGTAATAAAAAATACCTTGCTAAGTCTAATATTCCTAAATCTGAAATAATTTTCTTGAAAAAAGGGATTGAACCCACACCTATAGAAAATTTGGAACAAAATAAAACATTTTTAAGTTATATAAAACAAGCGCAGGCGTATGAAAGCCAGAATAAAACAACTGAGGCAAATGAATATTATCTTAAAGCTCAAGAAATTTTTCCTGACAGGTATGAAGCGAAATTTGGATTGGCAAAGACTTATGGCTGGCTTCACAAAAATGAACTCGCGCTTAAATATTATCAGGAACTCTTAAAAGAAACGCCGGATAATGTTGATCTGCTTGAAGCTTACGCCAATTATTTAAAAGATAATAAAGATTATGAGCAATCTCTGAAAATTTATAAAAAGCTTATTGCTGTGACAAAAAACGACAAGTATAAAATTAATATAGCTGAAATCTTTTTGCAGCAAAAAGAATATGATACTGCTTTAAATTTATATTTTGAAATTTACAATAAAAATCCTGATAATTTACAAGCTCAAAAAGGCATTGCATTATCGTATTTCATATCAGGGGATTTTAAAAAAGCCGTTGAGTTTTATCAGGATTATTTAAATAAAGCGCAAGATCCCGAATCCGAGCTTAATTATGCCAAAAGTCTTTTTTATACGGGAAATCTTGTGGCATCACTGCAAATTCTGGAAAATTATATTAAATTATATCCAAATAATATTGATGCTCTTAGCACAATTGCCGATGTATATATGGCTCTCAATGAAACTCAAAAAGCAATGGACATCCTTTGCAAAGCAGTTTTGCTTGATCCCGAGAATATAAAATTAAAAGTTCAAATTGCTAAAGTTTATATTGCTGTTAAAAAGTATGATCAGGCAAAACTGCTTTTATGTGAACTTGCAAAAATTAAGCCTGACAATTTTGAAATATGGGAATCTTTAGGAGATGTATATATGGCTCAAAACGAGCCTTTAAAAGCGAAAGAAATGTTTTGTCAGGCAGTTTCGATTGACCCTGAGAATAAAAAATTAAAAATTAAAGTTGCCAAAGCTTTTATTGCCGCTAAAAATTATGTTCTTGCTAAAAATCTTTTGTTGGAGCTTGCAAAAATTGAGCCCTGTAATTCTGAAATATTGGAATCTCTGGGAGATATAAGCTTTTTTGAGTCAAATTTCAACCAGGCTTTAAAATATTACCAAAATATAGCTGATTTTAACAACAACAACAGAATAATCTATAAAATAGCCCAATCTAATCATTACAACAAAAACCTTGATATTGGTGAGAATTTGTATAAATATCTTCTCAATGATCCTGAATTTACTGACAGAGCCCAAATAGGACTTGCAGAAATTCAGATTACACTAGGCGAAGCATTAAAAGCCAGAAAAATATTAAATAACGTTCTGGCAAAAGACCCCCAAAATATTCAGGCCAGAAAAAATCTTGCTATATCATTTAATTCAACAGGAGATAATTTTCAGTCTATAGAAATTCTGGAAAAACTACCACAAGAAGATGATGTAACTTTCAATCTGGCAAAAGCTTATAACGAACTTGGGAAAAGAGATATATCATTAGAAACAGGAATACCTTATTATATATTCAACCTTTCTTACGGTGCTCTTGGGAGAAATGATAAAGCACTGGAATTGTTGAAAAATAATCCAAAACAAAATGCAAAAGAGCTTGAAGCTGAAATTAAAATGCGAATAAAACCGGCTCTTGAGCCTTTATTTAATTATTATGAACTTTCAGGAAACGCGAATGCTGTTAGATGGAATAAACTGGGAGGAAACGGGTATTTTTATCCAAAACCCAATATAAAATCAATAGGTTCAATAACTACAACAAAATATATTTCCGATGTTGTTTCTGCCCGAGGGACTCTTTATTCTATAGGCTCAGAAGGAAGGTCTCATGATCACTTTGGCTATACAAGCGCTGTTGGCATACAGGATTTTTCATACAAAGGCAGCATTATTCTCGGCAATATGACTTTTAAAGCTTTTTTAAATGATAACATAACCTTAAGCTCAGGATATATAAGATATCTTGATGAAATAGATTCATATATGTCAGCAGCAGGAGTAATTCCAGAAGTTGGTCCTTTTGCAAACCAACTTGTAGGAAGAATTATTGATAATAAATTCATGATTTTAAATTCGGCTTTCAAATTGCCTCATAAGACTTATGCTTATGCCGGTTATAATATTGGCAACAGATATGGCAGTAATTCCCCGGCTAATTTATACCAAGAAGCTCCTGTAGGAACCGGTATAATGTTGTTTTCAGCACCCGAAGAATTTTTTATAAATCAAATACTGGCAGGCTATGATTTTTACTATCTAGGCTTTAGGAGAGATATGTCAGGTTTTGGCGGAGCTAATTTGAACAATAGTCCTGTTGGAAGTGACGGAACTTCTCCTTATCCTACTCCAAGCAACCCGGGCGTAGGCGGCTATTTTAGTCCTACATTTTTTATAGCAAATAAATTTCCGGTAACTGTAAAAGGTGGTTTTAAGAAAGCCGGCATCAGATATTTATTATCAGGTTTTCTTGGTTCACAGTCAATGAGAGGACCCTATGAGCTTGTAAACAACGTACCCGGAATTCATTCTACTCCATATTATGGTTACACTTTCGGTTTAACTTATAATGAAAACGGCAGAATCGGAGCTAGGGCATATTATGATTTTAATAACTATCGAACAGTCAAACAGCATATTTTTAGAGCCTTTTTGCTAGTAAGATTTTAATAATTATTTGTTACTTTTTGAAAAAGAGTTATAGCTGTTTGATCTGCAAGTGCTCTTATTGAGAATGGTTATATAGAATTGCTTAAAACAAAGACAAATAAAGCTCGTAAAGTCCCTATATCAAGTAAATTAAAAGAAGTCTTTGATGGCATTGATAAAACAAGTGAATATATTTTTGCAAATCCTTATACTAAAAAGCCTTTTACGAATGTAGATAAAGCATTTAGGAAGCTAAAGGAAAGAGCAGGTATAGAAAAATTCTGTTTTCATGATTTAAGACACACAGCTGCAACAAGAATGACTGAAAAGGGGTCTAATCTGTTTGATGTAAAGGAAATATTAGGGCATACAAGCATTAATACTACGATGAGATATGCTCACCCTGTACCTGAAAATTTACAAAAAGCCATAGATATTTTATCTGATTATTAAAATTTGAATCATACCGATATATTATGTAATTATAGAAATATTAAAGCATTAGACTTATTGCAGCAATAACAGAAAAACAGAAAAACGATAACTATAGTTTAATTTTTTCCAGTAAATTTTAAATTATAGTTATTTTTTTACTTAAAGCCTAAAATATAACAATTTTTACATTTACTATGCAAAATATAGCTTTTTTTAGCAAAAGGCTGAAAAATATAAAAATATTTAGTTAAATATAAAAATTTTTAAGTTTTATGGAAAATACACATAATATTTTGGTTGACTATGGCTATTTGGAAAACAGTTAATAAATTCATAAAATATTTTGATACAGAAGGGGTTTATACTTTAAAACACTCAAGAGCAATAATTACTAAGAAGCTTCTTTCATTCTTTGAATAGTAAAACTCATCTTAATATGGTGTTCTTGCCATTGTTGGTTTATTACTCATTGTAGGGTTGTTATTTATACCTAAAAAGTCTAATACTTCAAGACCACCTATAACATCATCTTCTGTCAGCTCGCCTAAAGTTGATTTTAGTCAGTATATGGTCAATTTACAGCATGAAATCAAGAAAAATTGGCACCCTCCAAAAGGAAAAGACAGTAAACGAGTAGTCGCATTATTTAAGGTTGATAAACAAGGAAACTTATTAAGTACAAA
>MFRJ01000072.1:0-4808 GCA_001784535.1 Candidatus Melainabacteria bacterium GWA2_34_9 | reverse complement strand
CTTTGACTACAATGTTTGGACACAAACTGGTAAAAAACAATAGTATTTTAATCATACTGATATAAATAGATAACTATTTTGTTATTACGGAAATATTACGGAATTTAAGATTTAGAAAACTCAAAAGCCTGTTAAATAAGCATAAAAAGAATCGGAACGACAGGATTTGAACCTGCGACCCCTACCACCCCAAGGTAATTTTGGGCAATAGTTTTACTGGACTTTTTGCTTGTCATTGTTGGGTTTTGGTATATCTGGCATAATGTAGAATGATGTGGAGAAATCATGTAAATTAGACACAGATTAGACACAGAATTTTTCATAAGGATTGTTATTAAATATTTAGTGAAACTCACTTAAAGAACATGCTTTGAGTCTTAAGAGGTATTATAATAAAACTCATTATAATATAATTCAATGAGTCATATATTTTATAAAAAATGCTAATATTGATTAATAATATAGCTTTATAGGGTTGAAGTTTTAAAATAAATGTCGTATAATAGTAAATATGAATGTCGTAAATTTGCAGGAATTCTATTAATGACTATCGGTAGAACATTAGAAAAAAGAATACAGTACCGAATCAGACGAAAAAAAGATTCAGTATTTATACTGTCAGATTTTGAGGATTTGTCTGATAAAGATCAAATTGGTCGAGTTCTTAGAAAATTATTAGCGAAAAACATTATTGTTAAAGTTGGACAAGGCTTATATGCTCGTGCGAAGATTTCAAAGGCAACAAATAACCCTATTCCTGAAAAAGACATCAGGTCTATTGCGATAGAGGCTTTAAACAAAATGAATGTTAAAGTTGTTCAATCGGAATATGATTTGAACTATAATACTAAAGAAACAACGCAAGTTCCGACAGGAAGACTTATTTCCATTAAGGGGCGAGTGAGCAGGAAAATTGGTTTTAACGGGAATTATGTAAAGTATGCACGAGCACATAAACAAAGAAATAATTGAAGATGTTGCGATAGAGCTTGGTATCTCTCCGTCTTTTGTTGAAAAAGATTTTTATGCTGTTAAAATTCTGAATGAGTTGTCAGAGTTTTATTATGAAAACGCAAGGCTTGTTTTTACAGGCGGAACTTGTTTATCTAAAGGGTATGGGTTAATAAAAAGGTTTTCTGAAGACATAGACTTTAGAGTTTTAACAACAGTTAGTTTCAGTCGAAGTAGTAGAAAGCTATTAAGACAATCTGTTATTGATAAACTCAAGCAAGTTAAGTACATAGAAGTTTTAGAAGATACTCTAGAAAAGAAAAACGAAAGTAAATTTTTCAGTTTTTACATAAAATACCCTAAGAATTTTGATGTAGATAATTCTTTAAGAAATGATTTAAAGCTAGAATTCACTTTTGAAGAAGTCTTATTACCAACTAATAACTGCGAAATAGAATCTATTTTAGCAAAATATATTAATGATTCAGCTAAAACTAGAATGGAATGTGTTGCTCCGACAGAAATAGCCGCAAATAAATTTAGTGCCTTGATGTGGAGAACTGATATAAATGATAGAAACAAAAAATCAGAAGTAAAAGAATACGATGCTACCATAATGAGGCATCTTCACGATTTAGCAGCACTAGAAAGTCTCATAATGAATCCGTCCTTTATAAATGGTGTTCAACAATCTTTCGGTGTTGATAAAGGACGTGGTGGTTCAAACAGAGAAATTTCGTTGCTGGAGTTTGCTGACAAAACTTTAAACAAATTAAAGACTGATAAACTATATTCTAAAGAATACAAAAATTTTGTTGATGCCCTGTCATATGCCAAAGAAGATGAAACAATAAGTTTCACAAGTGCCTTATCAGCTTTTGAGCGAATTGTACGGTTTATACGGTCTAATTAATATTATTCGAACCGTTCTATAAGTTTACGTTTATCTTGACTTAAACGATTAATTGAAGGTTTAAATTTTATTTCATTTTCATCGATTTGTTCTATATAGCTTTTTAGCCAATCAATTTCCTCAAATCCAAAACCATATCTTAATAACCATATTTCTATATTATCATTCGTACCATATTTAATGTAATTTTTAATAATTAATGCTCTTTCATCAGCAGTTTCATTATAATACAGTTGAAATGCTGCACCTAAAGGATCAGCTAATGATAAAGAAATAACTTTATCAAGATAATCATAAGTATCATAAACTAATAGATCGTAATCTATTTCAGTTACTGGTATTTTACCCTCTCCAAACAAATTAAAAGCATGATTAAGGCTTGAATCAGGTAGTAAAGATGCCCCTTGAGTAAAATTTGCTTTCAATTCATTAAGACTTTCAAAATATAAAGATTCAGATAATGCTTTTCTCTTGTATAAGCTTTTAAGTTCATCTCGTTCTTTTTTCCTACTAACATATGCATGTCTTAAAGAAACTATTTGACTAAAAGCTTTCCCCTGCGTAATTTGTATTGTTATCCTGATTATATAATTCAATAAATTTTTCTGTAGCTTCTAATCTCAACAAGCCAATAGTTATATCATATAAGTCCATTAATATTTAATCCTTTCTTTATTAATTGTTAAAACATTTGTTTCTTTTGTTAGTGCTGTTATACATATACGAGTCAATTTACATTCTAAATTTTCTAACGAAGCTTCGAATTTGCTAAGTTTTTTTTCTCCTCCACTTATGTAGATATTTCTGTTATTTAATAAAATTGCACTACTATGTTTGCGAAGCTTATATTTATTTTCAACTTCAATAAACTTATTTTGTTTAACATTAAATATTTTTATGACAGATGGATTTACATTATCTTTATCTCTTATAATAAGAATATTGTCGTTATTTAACCTAATTATGCTATTATCGCTACATTCTCCTTTTAAATGGGGTTCTGTCCCTATAAGATGGGATTTATTGGTTTTAATGTCATATATTTCAACTTCATCTCTCTCTTTAGTCTTTTCAGGGATAATTGTTACAAATGTTTTTTTTATTAAGAATGGGGCTTCTTTGCTTTTTTGAAAGACACGTTTTTTATACGAAACAGTTTTACCACCGAATATTAAAAGTTTATTATCAGGTAAGATTAAAACTTTATGAAACTCTCTTGGAATTAACATGTTTCCTATTATTGAAGATTTTCCTGTTTTTATATCAAATTTTTCTATACTTGTAGTAGTTTGTAATTTATTATTCTTATCATTAGTTGTTCCCCCAAAAATCAGTATACTATTTGGGGATACAGCTAATGCGTTATGCCCAAATCTTGGTATTGTCATTTTTCCTGCTTCATATACTTTTCTTGTGCTGGCATCGAAAACTTCAACAGTATCTAATACATGTTGGTTGTCAGAAGTTATTCCTCCCATTATCAGGATTTTATCTTTTAATTGTGTGAAGGTATGAGCATTTAAAATATTTTCTCTAGTTGGAATTTTTACATTGACTAAGGAAAATTTATTTTTTATAGGGTCATAAATTTCAATCCCATTAATATCCATTATTACTACATGCCCATTAGATAAAAGAAATTGAGAATGATATTCATGAGGCAAATTCATGTTAATTAATTCTATAAATTTATTTATTTTAGGATTATATAACTCCGCTGAATCAAGTGCTTTTGGTTGTGGGCCATATTCTGTTTCTAATAAACCATATCCACCTGTAATAAGTATATTTCCATTATTCAATATAGTAGATTTATGATAAGCTCTTGCAGTATTTAAATCGCCAGTACTAACAAACTGAATATCTTTAGGTCTAGTCGCATCATATATAAAGCATGCTGCAATTATCACCAGCACCACAGTTAATAAAGTTAAAACCTTTTTATTCTTCAAAATCTTATTCATTTATTTCCCTCTTACCCGAATCCAGTTAAAACACTACAACATCATACCCTTAATACAGAGGATTATTGTTATATCCATCATTAAATATATCTTGTCCAAGTGCTTTAACACGTTTCACTATGTATTTCTGCTCCGAATTCTTGTTTTTTAATCAAGATGACAACATTGTTTATATGTATAAGAGTATTTAAAACAAAAACAGGTGTAAATAATATGTTTAAATTACTTTACAATATATCAGCAATTGTACTTGCATTGAACTTAGCATAAATATATAGAAGTCCACCCAACATATTTTCGGTTTTAGGAATTTCAGTAAATTATGTTTTTATAAAATGCCGCATAAGACAGTATAACATTAACGGTCGTTTTTACTTGTGGAGTTCATAAAACGAAAAGGACTGATTTTTATTTGCTAATTCTATAAAGTAAAAATCTGTTTTTGAGGTTTTCTTTTGATTTTGGTTTTTTAAGGAGAAATGTTCTTTGATAAATTGGTTGCCGTGTTTGTTAAATACGGGGAAATAAACCGTATAGGTTGGCATAATGATAAATATACTGTTGAAGAGATTAAAAATTTCTTTTCAGGGAAGAAATTAAAAGATATAATTCCTTTTATGATTGAAAAATATAGGCTTTATAGGAAAAATAAAGGCATTGCCAATGCTACTATTAACAGAAATGTTTCTATTATTTCAAAAATGTTTAATATTGCGATAGATAATGGTTGGACAAATGATAATCCCTGTTCAGCAAAGAAAGTAAAACCTTTACGTGTTGATAATAAAGTTGAAAGGTTTCTTTTCCCTGAAGAGGAAGAAGCTCTTATAAATAGCTGCATTAAGGAAGATGTTTATTTAAGATCTATAATTATCGTTCTTCTTCACACTGCCATGAGAAAAGGTGAGTGTTTATCGTTAAAATGGTCTGAAAATATTGACTTTAAACAGAAGTCTATTACTTTATATAAGACTAAGAGC
>MFRJ01000071.1 GCA_001784535.1 Candidatus Melainabacteria bacterium GWA2_34_9 | reverse complement strand
ATGCTTTAGTTGTTGAACCATACGCCAATCCTTTCAGGACTTATCCGTTGGAAATGGACTACACAAGATTTAAACAGCTTATCGAAGATGGCGTTGATTGCTATATCTTAAATACAGGCGCGTTTATGGGTAAAAAAGTTCAGCCTAAACATACTCTTGGAATTATCGAAGCTATTGTTGAAGGCAAAGCTAATTTCAAAAAATGGGCGAACTTCTCTGATATAGAAATCATGGAACTTGAAGACTTCGATGTAAATCTTAATAACGAAGAATACAGACAGCAGTTCGTTGCAAGAATGAATGACAGAGTTCAATTTATCAGTTCAAGAGATACAGAAAAAGCAGGCTTGGATAAGCTTCCTTCTGATGCTCTTCAGGCTCTTGAAAAAGTTGTTCAGGAAGTCAGCGCAACAGTTGTAGTTTAAAAATTCATATAATTTAAAGAGGAGGCAATGCCTCCTCTTTTTTAATATAAGCTATCGAGATATTCATCCATTTTATTAATCAATAAAGCTCTATCATCTTTGTACTGGTCGATAAGCTTTATGATTGCGCTGCCAATGATTGCCGCATCCGCATTAAGCTCTTTTAGTTCCTGAATATGTTCCGCCTTAGAAATTCCAAAGCCAACTGCAACAGGTGTTTTTGGAAAGCTTTTTATTTCACATAAAATATTTCCGAGCTGCTGGGAAAAACTTTCTCTAACTCCTGTTACCCCTGTTGAAGAAACCAGATAAATAAACCCTGAAGATGCTTTAGAGATTTTTTCTATTCTTTCCATATTGGAAGTCGGCGAAACAAGCATAATAAGGTCTATGTTATTTTCTTTGCACAATTTAGAAACTTCTTCTGATTCTTCCAGAGGCAAATCAGGAATTATAATCCCTGAAACATTTAAAGATGCTGCTTTTTTAACAAAATTTTCTTGTCCGAAACTAAGTATAGGATTGTAGTAAGTAAATAAAATTATCGGTGTTGAAAAATTATCTGCTTTGAGGTCGTTGAGCATTTCAAAAATTTTATTAATGTTAGTGCCGTTTTCCAGCGAAATTTTGGAAGCTTTTTGAATTACAGGTCCATCAGCCAATGGATCGGAAAAAGGTATGCCAAGCTCAATAGCGGCAACTTTTTTTTCTTCAAACAATTTTAAAAGATTTTTTGTTGTTTTAAAATCAGGATAACCCGAAACAATAAACGGTATTAAAGCAGGTTTGAGGCTACTTTTATTTATTGAATCTTGAATTCTAGAAATCAATTCCTCTTGTACCATATAAATAAACTTCTTCCGGTTCGTCTAAGTGCTCATGCAGCTCAGAAATGGTTTTATTAAATACAGGATGTAGCAAATCCTCGTCCAATTCGAGCAATGGCACAAGCGCATACGCTCTCAGATGCATTCTTGGATGTGGAATTTCCATAATTTCGGTGTTTATAACTTGATTATCATAGAATAAAACATCTAAATCAAGAGTTCTTGGTCCATTTTTAGGTAATTCAGGGTGACGAACTCTTCCGAGCTGGTTTTCTATTCTAAAACATTGATTTAAAAGTTCTTCCGCCGAAAGTGTTGTTTCTGTTTTAAGAACCGCATTTATAAACCATTCCTGCTCTTTATAGCCGACAGGTTCGGTTTCATAAAGGCTTGAACTTTCAAGCACCTGGATTCCGTCAGTATCATTCAGCAAACAATGGGCTTGCTGGACATAACCGACCCTATCTCCGATATTTGAGCCTACACCTATATAAGCTAAAGCCATGTCTTTCCTCTGCAATAATTCTATTTTTCTTATTTTATATTTTTTTCCCAATATTTACAATGAAATTTTTATATTCAATAAATTTCAAATGTTAACAATTGTTAAAAAATTTTATTTTTTTGAATTTTGTAAAAAAAAAATATTTTTATATTTATAACAAATATAAATTATATATTAAATATGGGGTCTTATTAATATCGGAGGAGTTTTTATGTCAATTGGGGCTTATTCTATGCCACCATCTATGATGATGGGGTCCAACCAAAGTTTTAATCAGTACAATCAAGGTTTTAGTCAATTTAGTGGTCCACAAATCACAAATAATTATTATTTCATGAAACAGCCAGTGCAACAGCAACCACAAATTACAAATAACTATTTTTTCATGCAACAGCAACAACCAATGATGCAACAGCCGATGATGATGCAACAACCAATACAGCAACAAATGATGGTTCAGCAGCCGATGATGATGCAACAACCAATACAACAGCAAATGATGATGCAACAACCTATGGTTATGCCACAGCCGATACAACAGCAACCTCCTGCACAAAATAACAATGATCAAGGCTTCTTGATGGCTCTTGTTATGCTGTTATTGACTACTTTGCTAGGAAAGAACAGACCTGTTGCTGAATCTCAAGAAACTGTAATTGAAGAAACACTTATCGCAGATTAATTAAACAATTATAAAAATTTCGACATAAAATCTTCAAAACTCATACTGAAAAAGTATGAGTTTTTTATTTTTAACTAAATTTTCAAAATTATCTTCCGATTTAATTTATATATAGTGAAAAATATGACTTTTAAGTTTTTGTAATTAAAATGATTTTTAGCTTTAGTAGGAGCGTTTTTCAAGAAAATAAACTCATTTTGGCAGTCTAGAGGAATTAGAGAGGAAAAATGTTTAATAACGTAGTTAACCTTATAAATAGGGCACTTCAACCACAAGCTGCACAGCAAATACAAACTGTATCAAAGCCTGTTTTGCAAGAAAATCCTTTTGCAACGCCTTTTATAACAGTTCAAAATAAGCGGCAGGCTCTTTATGGCAAAAATACTCCCGTTTTAGGAGGATATTTTGCGGGCTATTATAACGGAAAACAGAATATTGTAGGAAGAAAGCTTTTTGTAAATGTCTAAAATATATATTTCAGCGGACTTAGAAGGGGTTAATGGTGTGGTTTATCCTCATCAGACCGAGCCAATGAACGAAGGATACAAATACGCTCAAAAACAGCAGCATAAAGAGCTTAATTGTATTATAGAAGCTCTTATTAGTGCAGGCGCAGATCATATAACTTTAAATGACGCACATGGAAGTATGGATAACCTCACTCTTTCAGGGTTGAATTCAAAAGTTGAGCTTATAACAGGAAAGCCAAAACCTGTTTCTATGCTTACAGGACTGGATGAAAGCTATGACTGTGTGTTTTTTATGGGATACCACGCAAGAGCGGGTTCAAAAGAAGGTGTTTTAGCGCATACTTTTTCGACTATTTATAAAAATGTTAAACTAAACGATGTTTCTGTCGGAGAAATTGAGCTTAATGCAGTTTACGCAGGGATTAAAAAAGTTCCTGTAGCCTTAATTACAGGTGATTATGCTGCTTGCGAGCAGGCAAAAGAATCTCTTAAAACAGTAAATACTGTATGTGTCAAAAAAGCAATTTCTACGACTGCGGCAATTTGCCGACCTGAAGATGATTTATTTAAAGATTTAAAAGAAAAAACTTTAGAAGTAATAAATAATTTGGGAAGCTTAGAATTATATTGTCAAAATCCTTCATACAAACTTGAACTAGATTTTATTGACAGAAAAATGGCTGATGTTGCTGAACTTCTATTCTGTATAGAAAGAATTTCCGATACGGTCATTGTTTATAGCTCTGACAATTACGAAGAAGTTTATAAGCTTTTGCAATTTTTAACCGCTACTTTATCAAGATAAATTATTTTTCAAAAATCAGGGCAATTTTTTTCCTTCACATGTATTATAAATTTGTAAATTAAAATTTGTAATACATAACTTATAAGATAGGAGAAAAATTATGATGAGTGGAATTAGCAGTATTGGTTTTGTAAATCCACAAACATGTTTACAAAAAACAAAGTCTTTAGGGTTTGGAAATTCTCTGGTTGATGCAGGAAATACTGTTGAAATGCATCGTTGTAAAGCAATATGTATTGATGCAGAACCCGAAACGCCTTATACCAAATTTGAAGCTCAGGTTTTAGCAAACCAGCAAAAAATGCTTGGGCTGTTGAATAAAATTAATGATAATACTTGTAAGCCAGATTACAGAATGATGAGTCCCGGATAAAAACTGTAATTATAAGAATTTTAAAAAATCAAAAAGCCGATGAAATTCATCGGCTTTTTAAGTAAGAACTAACAATGACAACTAATAAATTCATGTTAACTTATTAACTCCAGCGAAATTCTTTTTAGTTGAGTGTCAATTGTAAGCACTTTGACTTTTACGTTGTCGCCGACGGAAACAATTTCGTAAGGGTTTTTGACGAACCTGTTTCCCATTCGGGAAATATGAATCAGTCCGTCCTGATGCACTCCTATATCAACAAAAGCCCCGAAATTGGTTACATTTGTGACATTTCCGTCAAGAATCATTCCTTCTTTCAGGTCTTTTAGCTCATTAATATCAGAGCTGAATTCAATACTGGTAAACTCCTGCCGCGGGTCAAGTCCCGGTTTTTTAAGTTCTTTGGCTATATCAGTAAGTGTCGGAAGCCCTGCTTGTTCTGTGACGTATTTTTTCAGGTCGATTTTTGAAACTAAATCTTCGTTTCCGATTAATTTTTCGACTTTTACATTCAAATCTTTAGCCATTTTTTCAACGATATGATAGCTTTCAGGGTGAATTGCAGAATTATCAAGAGGATTTTCGGAGTTTCTTATTCTTAAAAACCCTGCGCACTGTTCAAATGCTTTATTTCCAAGCTTAGCAACTTTTGAAATAGCTTTTCTGGTTTTGAAAGAGCCGTTTTCCGTTCTGTAATTCACGATATTTTGCGCAACTGTTTTGTTAATCCCTGACACATAAGACAAAAGTTCGGTTGAAGCAGTATTTAATTCAACACCGACATAGTTTACGCAGGATTGAACTGTTAAATCGAGGGTTTTCTTTAGTTCTGACTGGTTTACATCATGCTGGTACTGACCTACTCCAATAGATTTCGGGTCAATTTTTACCAGCTCGGCAAGCGGATCTTGCAGTCTTCGGGCTATGCTAATTGCCCCTCTTACTGTTACATCCAGATCAGGGAATTCTTTTATAGCTACTTCAGAAGCTGAATAAACAGAAGCACCTGCTTCACTTACCACTACTGATTTGAGTTTGAGATTATTTTTCTTAATCATGTTTTTTATAAAAACAACTGTTTCTTTAGAAGCCGTGCCATTTCCTATAGAAATAAGCTCTATATTATGTTTTTTGATAAAGTCCAGAAGAATTTTTTCTGCTTCATCTTTTCTATTTTGGGGTTCATGGGGAAATATGGGCTTATATTCCTTGTAATTTCCATTTTCGTCCATTACAGCAACTTTACATCCTGTCCTGAAGCCGGGATCTACCCCCATAATAATTTTATGACCGGCTGGTGGAGCAAGCAGCAGATTTTTTAAATTTTTCGCAAACACGTTTATTGATTCTTTTTCAGCTTCTTCAAGTTTTAAATTAAATACTTCTGTTTCTATGGAAGGGAAAATCAGTCTTTTATAGCTGTCTTTGACTGTATTTATTAAATCTCCGTAAAATAAAGAATTGTTATTAGTTATCACTTTTGATTCTATAAAAGTCAAAGCTCTTTCTTCTTCTGTTTCAATCTTGTAAGAGAGAACTTTTTCTTTCTCCCCCCGTCTTATCGCCAAAATTCTATGCGACGGAGAATTTTTTACCTGTTCTGAAAACTCATAATAGGTTTCGAACTTTGATTTTTGGTCTTTCCATTCTTTTTTGGCTTCTGATACTATCAAACCTTTGTTTAAAACAAAATTTCTAAGCCAGCCTCTTATATCTGCCCTGTCGGAAATTTCTTCCGCAATAATATCAAGCGCACCTGCTAAAGCATCTTTTTCTGTTTCTACGCCTTTTTCTGGATTTATATATCGCGAAAGTATTTCTTGCTTTGAGCCTCTTGTCGGCATCTGAAGCATAATCAAATCAGCAAGTGGAGAAAGTCCCTTTTCTTTTGCAATTGTTGCACGGGTTCTCTTTTTTTGTTTATAAGGCAGATAAATATCTTCCAGTTTTTGTTTTTCGGTACAGGACAAAATTTCTTTTTCAAGCTCAGATGTAAGTTTTCCCTGCTCCTGTATGGAATTTATAATAGTAGATTTTCTTTTTTCAAGCTCAGTATAATATTCGAGTTTTTCTCCAATATTTCTAATCTGCGTTTCATCAAGTCCGTCGGTTTTTTCCTTTCTGTATCTGGCTATGAAAGGAATAGTCGCATCCTGATTAAGAAGTTCTACTGTATTTTTTACTGAATTTTCATTTAGATTTAAGTCTTTGATTATATTTTGGAGGATAAATTGCTGATTCATAAAGATGTTTTCCTGTTATGTTTAATTAATTTGCTTATTATCCTGCAAATTTAATCCGTCCTCAAGTTTTTTATATTTAAAGTATAAAATCAAGTCTAAAAGTACCATCAGGCAGTTAAAAACATACAAAAAAATCACATAATCAAAGTTGTATAAAATTTTATGGACAATACCAAAAAGATAGCCGAGTATTACAAGTGAAAGAAATAAACTGCTTTTGCCTTTCACGTTTTTTGTCCTGTAAGTTTTCACAACAGCAAAAGGCCAGCTTGCACCAAAACAAACCAGCATCAATGCTTCAAAAATACTCATCTTAATCTGCTATAACAATTGTGTAATCTGTATCACCTGAATATTCGCTCGGGTCCAAAATAAACTGGGCTTTTTTTAGTTCAGGAATTTCGGATTTTAATTTTATAATCGGGTTAAATCCGGCTTTTACAGTATTTGCAGTTATCTGTGTATGTGGACTTCTGCTTGTTGATGAAGAATATTTTATATCAAAGCCTTCTTTTTTAAGTACTGCTTCTATTGTAGGGATTTGATCTCTGTATTTTTCAGAATAAAGAAGTGTAACAGTGAGCGGTTCTTCACTCAATAACTGAGGCTCTTCTCTATAAATAAGCCTGTCTATTATGGTTTGAACTTTTTGCGGTTCAAGAATCCAGTAACTTACAAAGCCATGGTTTGACGGTTTGCCCGGAAGGGTTGAGGTCTGAATATTATCCATATCTATTTGTTTGGAAAATGCTGCTAAACCTGCAAGTTCATAAACATTCATATCAGTTCTTATATTTTTGCTCATTGCCTGAATAATCGCAGGAATTTTTGCAATTACATCAGGTGATTTGAGCTTTTCAACAACTCCTCTTACAAACCACTGCTGTCTTTTCATTCTGCCGATATCGCCGATAGCATCATGCCGGAATCTTAAATAGCCTTCCGCCTGTTTAGCATCAAGCACTTGATATCCTGGGCTTAAATTAATATACAATCCGCCTGCCCTGTCTGTATAATGCATTCTTTTTTCAACATTAACGGGAACTCCGCCAAGCGCTTTTACAAAATCTTTTACTCCCGCAAAATTTATTATTACATAATGATTGATATTCACGCCAAATGTGCGTTGTATTGTTTTTATAGCAACATCATGTCCGCCGTAAGCATGTGCAGCGTTTATTTTATCGACGCCGTGTCCGTCAGCAATATAAACTTTGCTGTCTCTGGGAATAGAAATCGCATTAACTGATTTGCCGAATTTATCTATACTTACTAACAAAATAGTATCTGTTCTTGTGCCTTTAAAAGGATCTGTTTCGCTTCCGTTTGAATCTACGCCGAGTATAAGAATGTTTTGCTTTCCGCTAAATGGCATAAAAGCAGGTGCCATAGGCGATTTCCGTATAAATCTGCTGACTTCCGGCAATCCGATGCTATCTGCATTTACTGCCAGATACATTAATCCAAACAAAACGACGCAAACGAGAAAAGCAACAATTGTCCATTTAAACGCATAATTTGTATTCGGTTTGGTTTTTGGTGTTTGCTTTTGTGGCACAAAATTCTGAGTTTCTATATTATTATTAAATCTTTTAGGATTGTTCATTTTAAATAATTACCCTGTTTTTTCAACTACTCAAACATCAACAAATTTTTATTTATTTAATTTTTTTTCAAATATTTATTATCTACTATAATAAATAATCATACCTCAATGAAAATCATTTAAATAGCTGTAAAATTTATTTTTTTATGTTTAAAATAAGTCATGGTATGAAAAATGTCATTTTAAATTTAATTTAATGTTTTTTAAAATAATTATTAATTAAAGGAAAATTATGCTTTTAGTGGCAGATATAGGAAATACAAATATTACTGTAGGTGTTTTTGACGGCGAAATTCTTGTTAACACCTGGAATTTGTCTTCTGACAAAAACAAAACCGAAGATGAATACGGAATATTTTTAAAAAATATTATTGATATAGCAAATTTGGACATGAATGAGTTACAAAAGCCTCCAGCGAAGCAAAGCTCCGCTTCAGCTTTTTCCACTCCCGCTCCGCACTTGAAATCAGCTGTAATTGCAAGCGTGGTTTTGCCTTTAACGGAAAAATTCAAAATTGCCATCGAAAAATATTTAAAAATTCCTGTTCTGGTTATTTCCCATAAAACAAAAAACGGAATTATTCTTGATGTAGAAAGTCCCAGAGAAGTCGGATGCGACAGAATAGCTAATGCCAGCGCCGCCCATAATCTCTACAAAACTCCTGCTGTTGTAGTAGATTTTGGGACTGCAACAAATTTTGATGTTGTTACAGAGGACGGAAGGTTTACAGGGGGCATAATTTCTCCCGGCATAAAAATGTCTTCGGAAGCATTCAGTCACTTTACAAACCTTCTGCCAAAGCTTAAAGTTGAAGATATTAATTCTGTAGTGGGAAAAAACACTGTGGAAAACATGTTAAGCGGTATAATTATCGGTCATGCAGCAATGATAGACGGGCTTATTCAACGCATTGAGGAAGAACTCGGACAACCTGTTACAACAATTTCAACAGGCGGATATTCTTCAATGATAAATAACCACTTAAAAAGACCTTTTGACCACATCAATCCTTTCCTTACTCTTGAAGGATTAAGAATTATCTATGAATTAAACAGGTAATTTCAATTAATTTAATTCGTATTCGTTGGCGCTTAATTTTTTACAGAAATTAATCATACTTACAGAAAGTGCTCTGAAATGTTTCAGAATCAAAAGTTCGTTCTGATTATTCAAAACATTTTGTTTTAGAATGTGCAGATTTTTTTCAATTTCTTCAAAATAGCTTATTGATCCTTTAATTTTTGCATCAGAAGGTAATGTAAGAAGATATTTTGTAATATTTCCGCAGATATAAAGTAAATTTTCAAAATCAAAATAGTTTAATTTGTGTTTAATTCTTGAAATTTCATCTAAAGATGTATTATTCAATTCAAAATCTTTAAGCAGATCTTTTTCTGTTTTGGTTAATATTTCTTTTAAACAATCGTATCTGTTTTCAAATTGATCGATAAGAGACATATGTGTTTCTATGCAATGAAGATAATGAGCTGCTTCTTTAGATAAATTTTTGAACTCTATATCATTCATAAAATCAATATCAAACACGTTGCTGATATTACTGCAATATGTAATAAAAAAATCGTTAATTTTTTTGTCTAAAAATACAATCGTATCGTTTCTGTTTTGTTGTTTTTCATAGGTATAATACTTATCCAGAAAATATAAAGTTATAAAAACACTTATAGCAACTCCTGAAATATTAGAAAAAATATTTAATGTAAAAAGCACTTTTTGCTGAGGGTCTAATAATAATAAAAAAGGAAAAACAGCAAATACGCCGATTACTAATAGAAGTATTGCAATCATTGCGATTGCACTATTGCCAAAATATGTTTTATTCATAAATTATTCCACTCAGCTTAAAAAACTCAAAACGTTGTTCAATTAAATGATAACAGACGTCTTGCTTTAAATCAAACAATATAATATTCAGTCCTTTTTTTTCATTAAAACTTTAAAATCTTTATTTTGATTATAAATGTTTTCTAATTCTTCAAAGCTTTTTAATCCAGTCTGTGCTCCAAAACTTTCAACAACAGCAGCCGAATTAATAGAAGCTATTTTTAAGGATTTTTCTATATCCCAGTCATATTTAAGCATGCTAGCTACAAAAGTGCTGGAAAAAGCATCTCCTGCTCCTAGTGTGCTGACAACTTTTGAGGGAAAAGTCACAGCATAATATAAAGTTTCCCCGTCAAAAGCATAAGCCCCTTTTTTGCCTTCTGTAATCACGACAACTTTTGACCCTTGCTGTTTAAGCTTTTCTATCATTGCTATTAAATTAGCATCTTCTATAGTCGGATATTCAGGAGGATTGTTTGGAATATTTGTTATGATAGAAGCCTCTGTTCTATTTAAAAT
>MFRJ01000070.1:9090-10345 GCA_001784535.1 Candidatus Melainabacteria bacterium GWA2_34_9 | reverse complement strand
ACCACACACCACACCTACCTTACCTTTTCCCTTACACTACCTACAAAACACCACTTTTTAAAAAGAGCGAGGCGCTACTAGACTTTTGGAGGATTTGGACAGTTTAATAACTGTCTTTTTTTTTGCAATTTTTTATTAGTATGGCAGGCTAAAGCCTGCCAGTTACCTTTTTCTTTTGCGTCAAAAGAAAAAGGTAACCGAAAAAGAAAAACTATAAAATTAAGTTTCTTGTTTTTTAGGCTCACTGGTGCTTAAAGACTTAAGTTCTCCGCACTCCCAAACTCGCCACTTTGTGTCTAATGGGCTATAAACTTTTAACCCGTTCGCCAAAAACTACGAAACACGACACGCGTGTCAAGTGGGTATCCCCCTTGAAAACCCCCGTTGCGAAGGTTTATAAAATTAAAATATTTTACCGTCGGACGCCCATTAGCGAAAGCTCTGTCTTATTTCGGCTTGCGTTCCGAAGGCGAGCCCGTCTTGTTTGAGGCTGACTGAAGGGAAGCCGAGTTACGGGCAGTAAACAACTGTAAACCAAAATCGTTAGCAAGTCAGAAATATAGGAGCTAGAGTGTGGGCTAAGGTTTTCTTTTCGTTCCTTTTCTTTTGCAGTAAAAGAAAAGGAACCAGGGTTTGGGGCAGAGCCCCATTACAAACTATAAATTACCTTATCAAACACTTGCCAGCATCATCCTGTCAAAATTCCTGTACTGAATGGCTTCTGCTATATGCGCCTGCGTAATATTTTCGCTGTCTTTAAGGTCTGCAATGGTTCTAGAAAGCTTCAAAATCCTGTCATAAGCTCTTCCTGAAAGATTAAACTTATTAATCGCCATCCTTAAAAGATTTTCACCGTTAGAATCAAGCTGGCAATACTTTTTAATAAGTTTTGGCGATATTTGGGAATTAGACACGATTCCCTCGTCTTTAAACCTTTCAACCTGAATCTTTCTGGCTTTTACAACTCTTTCTCTTATGGTTTTTGAACTTTCAGAATTAGTGTTTTTACTTAAAAGCTCGTCTTCTGAAAGCCTTGAAACTTCTATCTGCAAATCAATTCTGTCCAGAATCGGACCTGAAAGCCTTGACCAATATCTTTTTGCCTGAAACTCAGAGCATGTGCACGGTTTTAGTTTATCCCCAAAATATCCGCATGGGCAGGGGTTCATCGCAGCAAGCAGCGTAAAATCAGCGGGATATTTAACGCTTACCATTGCTCTGCTTATTGTAACTTCCCCATCTTCAAGCGGCTGCC
>MFRJ01000070.1:4311-9069 GCA_001784535.1 Candidatus Melainabacteria bacterium GWA2_34_9 | reverse complement strand
TGAAAGGTCTTGTTGTAACTAAAGGCTGATCTTTTTCCAGAAGTCCGCTGACACTGTAAATTTTAGTAAGCTCCATAGCCTCGGAAAATTCCAGAGGAGGCAAAATCGCGGCAAAACACTTGGCAAGAAGAGTTTTTCCTGATCCCGGAGGACCTGACATAAGAATATTATGCCCGCCTGCTGCGGCTATTTCTAAAGCCCTTTTTGCTTTTTCCTGCCCTTTTACATCCTTAAAATCAAATTGTATTTCTTCCTGCGCTGTTTTATCAAGGATTTCTTTAATATCAATCTTGTACGGCTGGATTCCAAATTCCGCAATAGCAGGCGGATTAAGAAACTTAAACACATCCCGAAGGTCATTTACGGGATAAACCTCGACCCCGTCAACAAGAGCGGCTTCTTTTGCATTTTTTTCAGGCACTACGATTTTTGTTACCCCTGCTTTTTTCAACCCCAGAGTAATGGGCAAAACTCCATTAACAGCTCTCAAGCTTCCATCAAGGGATAATTCACCTAAAAAACCGACATTTTCAAGGGATTCAAACTTAATATCCCCATTTGCCGCCAAAACTCCCACCGCCATAGGAAGATCAAACCCCGAACCTTCTTTTCTGATGTCAGCCGGCGCAAGATTTATAACGATTCTTCTGGAAGGAAAATCATAACCCGAATTTTTTATCGCGGAGCGGATACGTTCTTTTGCTTCAGAAACCGCCATATCAGGCAGCCCTACAATGGTAAATCCCGGAATTGTCGAGCAAATATCGACTTCAACAGTAATTTTATACCCTTCAATCCCAATTATCGCTCCAGTTATTACATTTGCTATCATTTATTTTCTCACTTTTGTTTTTTATTACAAGTATGCACTGTCATTGCGAGGAGAGGCTAAAGCCTCGACGTGGCAATCTATTTAACTTATTTTTAATCCAATAATAATGTTAAAAATAAATGTTATAATATAAGATAAAATACTTGTAATAATTGTTATTATTATAAATGAAGCTACTCGATGTTTTTTAGATATATCAATTAAATTATAAAATAATTCTTTTTTAATTTTTTTAATTTCATTTTGTGCAATATTTAGTTTATCTATTGAAACTCTATTTTTTTTCATTTTTTCTAAACAATCAGAACAAATTATAGGGTTATGACATGAAGGCACTATATCTCTTACTATTCCTGTCATATCATACAAACAGCCCTTTGTTTCATCATGTGTAAAATTTCTAATACTAATACTCTTTGAAATTTGTTCATTTGAGCTCAAATAACCTAGACAGTAAGCATAAATAAGTCTAAGTACCACATTTTCTAGAGGAATATTTTGATCTTCAAGGATTTGTTGTATTGGATAAAAAGAAATCACCACAAGATTATCATTTATTATTCTTGAATAGTAATCTTGTTCTAAAGAACAATTAACTATTGCAATTGTAAAACCAAATTCTATCTTATTGTTGGGTATATTTGTTTTTAAATTTTCATCAGTAAATTCCCAGTTACATCCGTCCGAATTACTTGGTAGCGTATGGTCTTCAATATTGCCATTTATTTTAAATAATTTTGATTTCCATTTTTCTATTTTTTTCTTATTAAATCTAGGTACATGTCCTACCGTTATAACTTTTATGTTTAGCATACTCTACTCCACACTTGATAGATTGCCACGCTCCCGTTAGTCGCTCGCAATGACAATGCGTTTACTGAACAGATTCTTCGGGCTAAAGCCCTCAGAATGACAACCACAAACATTACAGTGATTCGCTATCATTCTAAAGAACTTCCACTATTAACAGTATTTCCTGAAAACAGGTTCATAATATATAATTTAAATTGCTCATAATGGCATCACTATAGATAAATATAGTACACACAAAACTTATATCAAAGATTTGAACAGTTTTTACTTCTTAAATTGAAACAATTTAACCGGAAAATCGGCATAAGAAGGATCGCGAAATGGTCGATATCGAGGATTTAGTAGAAAAATTTAAAAACAAACTAGCCCTTGTCAAAGAAACAGAAAACTATAAAACTACTATAGTTGAACCCGTTGTAAACACAATTTTTAACGAAGAATTTGCTGATATTTTCAAAACCATCGCGGAATCTTTAAACGAAAAACTTGAATGTAATGCCGTTAACTTTAAATCCGAAGGAAAAAACAGATTTTTTATAGAAGGAAGATTTCACCGAATAATTTTTCAAAAAGGCAAAATAGAAATACAGGATAATGTTGTCAATACAACCATAATTCCCCTTTATATCTGGAAAGGAGTAACAAAACACCTGACACCGATTTTATTTACTATAAATCCGGATTCCCATGATATAAAATGGAATTTAAATTCTCTGGAAGACTACGCAAAAAACTTATTTAGCAAACTTGTAGATGATGATGACTTTTTCATGTAAACTTAAGGTATAATCAATAAAAAATAGAGGTCACATAAAAAGATGTTTATTGAACAGATAAGCGGTCAAAAAATCAAAATAAAATTCGATATAAATGAAAAACAGCTTTTGCTTGGAGATATTTTAAAAATAACATCTTCAGGGAAAAATGGCGTTCTTGTCCAGATTACAGGAATTTCTACCGCGGAAAAGAACCCTAACTTTAATATAGCTGACTCAAAAATTTTATATACAATCGACAGCACAGGAAAATTAATAAACTGGCAGGGAAACATTCCTTCTCAGGACTTTTTGATTAATAAACTTTCCTCTAAAGAAGTTCTGTTATGTTCAAACACCTTAAATGTTCAAAACCCTCTTCTTGTAGGGATTTTATCTTTATACCCCGACACGGAAGTTAACCTTGAAGCCTCTTTTTTTGAAAGACCGACCGTAATTTATTGCGATAAACAAACCCAAAAAGACAATATTTTAAACCTTTTATCCTGTGAATTGTCTAAAACAGCAGGAAAAACCGTCCTAATCGACTTTAATAACTCTTATTCGGACTTAAAAGTTTCGTTGATTCTGGAAGCAGGAAAAAATATTAAACTTCCTTTTGACTTTAAAGGACTTGAACTCCTTTATAAAAAGAGTCTTTCGGATGCTTCCGCGGAAACAAAAGCCGTTATAGAAGATATTTTTATGGAAGTTGAAAACTATCTTTCATCAGGCGAAGTTGAAAATATTCCTTTCTCCAGCTTTAGACAGGCTGTAGATTCTGTTTATGCCACAAACAAATTGACTGAACTTGTTTTATTAAAAAATAAACTTGCAAAACTTCAAAAAAATGGTGTTTTTGCAGATAAAAAACAGGAAATTACAGGCTTTAGCGAAAATATCAGAACCAATAACCTTGTAATAGTTGATTTATCAAAATTTCCGTCAGATTGGCAAAAAGACCTGATTGAATTTTTAATTGACTCAAACACTAAAAAATACAAACAAAAATTCTTTTTACTTATAGATGTTGATAAAGTCGGTATTGACAAAGCTTTTATAGAAAATCTCTGCACAAAAGCCAATAAAAACGGGGTTTATCCTGTGATTATTACGGGACATGAATCAGAAACAGCGGTTTCTTTATTGTCTTATGCAGCTAATATTATTGCTTTTGCGCCGGAAAATACAACCAAAATTACAGCATTACAAGACAGCTTAATCAGGCTTAAAGATAATGAGGCTGTAATTACAGGAAGAATTACAAACAATATTCCTCTATATACAAATATTTACGACACAGAAGCTGTTGAAGAAAGCCATTATTCAGACGATTTAAATATTTCATCTCCGGAAATATATCTTCTTTCGGAAACCGAAGCAGAAATCGGATTGCCTGTATCAAGCTCTTTCTCTTATGAAGCAGACGAAGAAGTTGAAAAAGCTGATGAAGAAGATGATGAAGAGAATTTTAACTATTCAAACCAGTTTTCTTATGATGAATCAGGAATTGAATTAGTCGAAAATATTTCAAAATTGCAGGAAGAAGTTTATATTTCTCAAAAAGAAGATGAAGAAGGTGAATATTCTGATGATTCCGAAGATTCTTATGAAGAAGACGAAGAGCTTGATTTAGAACAAGAAGAAGATTCTTACGAAGAAGACGAAGGATTTGACTTGGAACAGGAAGATTCCTACGAAGCAAACTCAAGCAGTTCTTCTTTTTACGATGAAAAAACTGCCGAAGAGGATGCTGATTCTGAAGAATTTTATGAAGAAGATGAAGAAACAGAAGAAGATTCCTACGAAACAAACTCTGGCGGTTCCTCTTTTTATGATGCAAACGAAACTGAAAATATTTATAGCTCTTCTAAACCTGCACCTCCTAAACCTCCTGAACCTTCTAAAAAATATGCTTCGGGCTTTTCTGAAGAAGATTTATCAAGTTTTCTTGACGACGATGATGTTGAAGATAATCAGCCTTCTTACTCGCCTAAAGAAGAACAGGCTGATGAAGATTTTGATTATAATTCAAATGAAGAATTTCAAGATGAATCAGTGCTTGATTACGGAAGTTTTTACGATGATGATTCAGAAGAACAAAATAATAATTTAACTGATGAATATGATGAAGAAAATTATTCCGATGAATACGAAGAAGCTGCTTACGATGAACCCGTAAAACCTTCTAAAAAAACAAAATCAGCAAAACCTTCAATGCCGGATATTCCTATATATGCAACTCCTAAAAACCAAAATGAAGTTTCTTATGATGATGATTTCCAAGAAGGAGATAAAGTCAAACACGAGAAATACGGATTAGGAACAGTAACAAAAATAATAGGCTCAAACGAAAAA
>MFRJ01000070.1:3590-4237 GCA_001784535.1 Candidatus Melainabacteria bacterium GWA2_34_9 | reverse complement strand
ATAATATTTATTACGAAATGTAAAAATCCTTAAAACAAATTATCAACTTTTTTCCTTTACAGTTCTTATTTCATTAACAAGTTTACTTTTTTAAGAAAAAGAACAGGAAAAAAGAAAATGAACGTAAGCGGAATTCAAAAAAATAATGTTGCTTTTAACGGCGGTAAAATTTATGTTGCTCCGAGCCTTAGAGATGCACTACCGGCAATTAAAATACCTAACGATTATAATTTGTGTATAGCTCGGGAACGCAATCCTGTTCCTCAATACCCCGGAAGAATAGCAATTACTATTTTTAAAGACGGAAAAGATTTCTTAAAACAAGCTCTTAACTCTATTTCTGTCTCCAGTAAAAATGTTTCAAAAATTCCTGAAATAATACAAGAAAAATTCTTTCCTGTATTCTAAAATTTTTTAGTAAATTAATTTTTGATTCCCTGTGATTTTTCACAGGGTTTTTTTATACAAAAAATTAAAAGGGAACTCATTTAATTTTCATTCGTCAAAAACTAAATACCTTATAAAAAGTAAATTTAGAGGAGAAACATGAAAGTTAAGAGATGGGTTAAATATCTTTTCTGCGCTGTTTTAGCCAGTTTTCTAGTTGGATGTAACATTTACAAAACACAAGATTTAAGTTCTCAGGA
>MFRJ01000070.1:2672-3531 GCA_001784535.1 Candidatus Melainabacteria bacterium GWA2_34_9 | reverse complement strand
TATGCCCGCAACAGCAAAAGATTTAAACGTAGATCCTTATAAGCCTGAAGAAAATATAAAAGGCGGAATTAAATACTTAAAAGCATTAAAAGACCAGTTCGGCTCCACAAAACTGGCACTTGCCGCTTATAATGCAGGACCTGGGAATGTCATGAGATACAACGGAATTCCTCCATTTCGCGAAACAAGAACTTATGTAAGAAATATCCTTAGTTATTACGACTATTACAGCAAAAACCCTAATTCAGTAATGGTTGAATAATTCTAAGCCATGATTTGTTTTTGGATTTATTAAAATATTAAATTATTGAAGGATAATACCCTACCTAAAACAGGAATAACGGATTCAAGCAGGTACCGGTATAAAACAAAAAAGCTCTTCTTTTTATCCCTCCCTCTTTAAGAAGGGCTTTTCGTTTTGAATTGTTATAAAATATAGGATAGAAAAATGATAATGATTTTTTGTATATTCCCATATTTTTATATTTAACAAAAAACCGTCATTGCGGGCAATGCGAAGCAATCCACATTTTTAACGTTTTAGATTGCCACGTCAGGCTAAAGCCCTCCTCGCAATGACAACAAAAAGGAAGTTTTAATGGAAAACAATTTTTACATAAGAAAAATAACCCCTAAAAGCGCTGAAAAAGTGGTTCAAGACATAGGTTTTGACAAATCTTACATAAAACATGCTCTTTCAAAATACAAATTTAATCTTTATAAAATCCATGATTTAACCTGCCCGCAAGCTTCTATAATAAAGCAGCTTGCACTTTCAATAGGGGCTGATGCCGCTATTCACAGGGAAGTGCTTACCTGTAAAGTTGACAGCACCGATATTTTAATCGGGTGTACAGAT
>MFRJ01000070.1:2179-2423 GCA_001784535.1 Candidatus Melainabacteria bacterium GWA2_34_9 | reverse complement strand
CTGTCATTGAAAAAATAAGGGAATTTGATAAAAATATTCCTGTCAGTATTGATACCAGACACTCTCTTGTGGCAAAAGAAGCAATAAAAGCAGGGGCTGATATCATAAATGATGTTTCAGGCTTTGATTGGGACTCAAATATGATTACTGTTGCCGCTGAACTTCAAGTGCCTGTTATAATTATGCACTCTAAGTCAAACCCCGAAACAATGCAAATAGATCCTGCTTATGAAAAAAACATCAT
>MFRJ01000070.1:0-2116 GCA_001784535.1 Candidatus Melainabacteria bacterium GWA2_34_9 | reverse complement strand
AAAAAACATAATAATTGACCCGGGCATAGGTTTTGGAAAGACCTTAGAGCATAATCTTGAGATAATAAAGAGAATAAACGAGTTTAAATCTTTAGGATGTGCTTTATTAGTGGGTGTTTCAAGAAAATCTTTTATAAATCTTCCCGCGGAAGAAAAAGAAGAAGCAAATATTGCTCTTAATTCTTATCTGGCTTCTCGGGGAGCAAACATTATCCGTGTTCACGATGTAGAAAAACACTTTAAAGCTTTTAAAGTACTTGACAGGGTTTTATATTAAGGAAAATAGTAAGAAAAAGAGTTACGCTTTTAGGGTGTCAAGGTGAGGGGGCTTCGCCCCCTCACCGATTATTTTGCCCCCTCCTTGGGGAGGGGGTTGGGGGTGGGGCAAAAAATTAATAAAAACACAAATAATTGGTTTTTAATTCTTTTATATTTATAATTTTATTAACTCACCTTATTAAAAAAGGCTCTTCATGGGAACCATAAACAAAATAAACAAAATAATCTTTTTTATCGCTCTTTTCCTATTGAGCTTTATGTTTTCCATAACAAAAAACACTGCCGATCTTGATTTATGGCACAGAATGGCTGTCGGAAAAATATTTTCACAACTGGGAAATGTTGTTTATCACGATATTTTTACGTATTTTCCTTCAAAACCCATGTGGGTTGACCATGAATGGTTATCAGGAGTTATTTTTTATAATCTGGGCATCTTCTTTGGGGATTACGGGATATTATTTTTAAAAGTACTTATACTTTTCAGCATTCTGGTACTAATTTACAAAACAAATCAATTAATCTATCCCGAACCCGATAAACAAAGAATAAGCTGGTATTTTGTCACTCTTGTTGGTGTACTTCTTGGTATAGCAGCAACTTTAAGATGTCAGGTTTTTACATACCTATTTTTTACCCTCTGGATTTATGTCCTTGAAAGAGTAAGAAGAGGAGAAAACAGATTAATATGGATTTTCCCTGTAACAACAATAATATGGGCAAATATGCATGCAGGATTCTTTGCAGGGTTTGGCTTACTTATTTTTTATGCGGCAGGAGAACTGTTAAACAGAAAAAACCCTTGGAAATATATCGGCATTTTAGCTTTATGTTTGCCTGTAACACTGATAAATCCTTATGGAATAGAGTACTGGCATTATTTAAAAGAAGCAATAACAATGCCCAGACCTTTTATCACCGAATGGGAATCCCTTAAACCCTTTGAAAGCTTTTATAAGGTTATAGGAACAAAAATGCAGCTTGTATTGCTAATCCCTGCCTTGATTTATCAATTGATAATTAATTTTTGCCTTTATTTAATGGCGTGGAAAGATTCAAAGTGGCAATCGCAAGGACGTTTAAAGAAAATCGGTTCTACATTCATGAAATTCTTCCGCTCGGTTGATTGGGTAGAAATAATAGCCCTTTCCGTAACTTTATATCTTGGCATAAAACATTTAAGACATATTGTGTTTTTCTCAATAGTAGCTGGTATTTTCGGTTATAAATATTTTGTTATCTTTGCAGATGCTATCTTTAGCAAAATTAAAGACAAAATTTACAGTTTAATTCCTGAAGGCAAACATGATGTTGTTTGTTTTGCAAAATTTGCGCTTACTTACAGTTTTATAATAAACGTTTGCCTGATTATGATTACCGGCACATCTCATGCAATTAATCTTTCGTTTTATCCGACTAAAGCAGTCGAATTTATTAAACTAAACAAGCTGGAAGGGAATCTGTTAGTTCCTTTTAACTGGGGCAGTTATGCAATGTGGAAATTATACCCGCAAAATCTTATTTCTATTGACGGAAGGTATGAAGAAACTTATAAAAACGAGGCTTATATGGATGTAAGCACAATTACTTTTTATAACAAGAAGTGTGACAGGACAAAATGGAAAGAAACTTTTTATAAATATCATCATGACATTCTTTTAATTAACAAAGAGAATGAAGTTCACAAAGATTTCAGGAAATTAAAAGAATGGAAGCCAATTTACGAAGATAAAAAAGCTGTTGTTTTTGTTCCTTCTTCAACTCTTGCCAGAAAATGGCTGCAACCCAATAAAGATGAAAAATATTACATAAAAACAAAGTATGAAAACAATATTAA
>MFRJ01000069.1 GCA_001784535.1 Candidatus Melainabacteria bacterium GWA2_34_9 | reverse complement strand
AATAGATAATTAATTCAATATATTAAATTTTAAAGCACTAGAAGACTGGAGGTGTATGGGATTACGGACTTAATAAAACTTAATAAAGTTTAGATAAAACGATGGTCTAAATTTATTATGTCCCGGTAAGGAACTACTCCGCGTATCACATCATTTTCTTCCAGAATCGGAATGGCTCTGAATAAATATCTTGTAAACATTCTTGAGGCTTCAATCAAAGTGTTTTCAGGATTTAAGTTGATAACGTGAGTTGTCATTAAATCATCAAGCTTATCTTCAGGCTCTGCCTGAAGTAATTCCTTAATATCACAGATGCCCAGTAGTTTTTCTTCTTCATCTACAACATAAAGATACGTTATTACGTCTTTGTCTTTAGCGTTGTTATGAAAATCTTTTATTGCTTCACCGGCTGTAGTGGTGGGCGAAAATTTGAAAAAGTGAGATGTGGCAAAGTTTAGGATTTTTTCATCCTGCTTGTCCAGAATAAGTTCGATTTTTTCAGCATTTTCTTTATCTTCTTGAGCAATTAAATTTAAGATATCATCTGCTTCATCGGTAGGTAAAACAGCAAGAATATCAGCCGCTTGCCCCGGTGTCATATCATTAATAAGTTCAACAGTCTTTTGTTTATCCAGAGAAGAAATTAAATCTCTTTGTACTCTTGGTTCAATTTCTTCAAGGGTATCGGAAGCATGTTCGGTATCTAACTCGCTAAAAAGAGCAAGCCTTTGGTCGGGTTCAAGTTCTTCCAGTATATCCGCAAGGTCAGCAGGGTGAATATCAAGAAGTTTTTCCTTCAAAACCCTTAGTTTAACATTTCCCTGAAAACTGCCGATGTTTTCAGGTAATGGCTGAACATAAGTCCAGGGAATCGTATCGGTTTTAATTTTGTCGGCAAGGGAGTAAATAAAGTTAACCAGACCTTTTAGCCCTAATCTTTTCAGGAAGCCGTATTTGCTGGAGTCAACTTCCGTTACGTATAATTTATTGTTTCTCATTACAAGCTTAACGTCATAAACGACTTCCAACTCGTTATCATCCATATCCAGAACTTTTTTGTCCAAAATATGGTCTTTTAGTAAAACCTGTGATGCTATCGGTTCTTTTTCGTATTTTTCAATGCTTTCAATATCAATAATAATTTCATCGTGGGTAATTTCTACGATTTTTTGCCATGGCACCATTAATGATTGATATCCAAAAGATCGTCCTACAATAAAGTGAGTGGCTTCAGGCAGTGTTTCTGTTTCAAATATAACAATATCCTGAAGTTTCCCAATTTTTTTATCGTTAAAAAGCACTTTTCTTCCTATAATATCGCTCAGAAAAAAAGAATATCCTGATTGTTCTAAGTTTGGTAAATTTTCGTTAGCCATTTTTATTTCCTAATAAACTAATGTAATAAATTTGTATAAAAGCAGCCCCACTATAAAAAGAAGATAAATTTTTAATGCAGCTAATGCAAATTTAACGATTGGAACTGTTGCTATTCTAGGAGAAGCGTATTTTTCGTTTATTTCAATTATTTTTTCAAAATGCTGTTCATAAAAAAGTTTAAGAAGTTTTTTTAGTTGTCTTTTTATTATTCTGAATTTTTTTAACATTATTTTAATTTCCTGTTAATTAAATAAATTCGGGAAAATAACACTTATTGCGTAAAGGGTTGATAAAATAATAATAAGAGCTACAATCGAAATCCCTGTAATATTCTGGAATAAATTATTTTTATATTCGCCCATTGATTTTTTGTCGTTCAGCAACAGAAGAAGAAAAACAAGTGTAGCCGGCAATAACATCGCAGAAACTACCTGCACCAAAAGAGTAATAAGCACTAAAGGCGCTTTAGGAATCAGTACAATAAGTCCTGCGGAGATTAAAGTTATAAAATAATTTGCATAAAACCACGGAGCTTCCTTAATTTTATTGTTAAGAGAGTGCGCCCATCCGAATATTTCCCCAAAAGCCCATGAGCTTGCCAGAGAAATACAAATCGCGCCTAAAAGTCCGGCATTAAATAAACCTACGGCAAGGAAAGATCCTACATATTTATTCATGCCCATAAGTTTTTGAGCAGCCTCAGCTGCACTGCTTATATCTATGCCATTTGGTGATATAAATAGAACTGTACCTGTAACAATTACAATAAAAACTGCTACAGCTATTGTCAAAATAGCTCCTACCATAGTATCAAACTTAGCCCATGGGATGTCTTTTTCTTTCATTCCTTTGTCAACCACAGCGCTTTGCTGGAAATACAGCATCCAGGGTGCAATCGTTGTTCCTATATTTGCCATTAAAAAGAAAAAGACGTTGTTATTAAAACCATTTGGAAAGTGAGGGATAAAACCGTCATGAAAGATTGTAGAAACTGGAGGATTTAATATAAAAGCGCAGGGAATATAAATTAAATTCAGCGCGCAGAAAGCAAGTGCGATTTTTTCCCATGTCCAGTATCTTCCGTTAAGTACCATTATGCCCATAAGAATACATACGCCCGTTACTGTTATATAAGGAGGAACTCCAAAAAGTTTTAAAGCTGCCGTCATGCCGACAAATTCAGTAATTAAAGTCAGCCAATTGACCACCATTAAATTTGTTAAAGAAAACCAGCCCCAAAAAGAGCCAAAAGCCTCAAAAACAGATTCAGAATGACCACGTTTTGTTATAACACCTAATCTTACAGTCATTTCCTGTACAAAATATGCAATAGGAACAAGGAAAAGCAAAAACCAGATTAAATTATATCCAAATTTTGCTCCTGTTGCTGCATAAGTTGTAATGCCGGCAGCGTCGTTATCTGCGACCATAACAACAATTCCGGGTCCTGAAATAATTAAATACAGGACTATTATTTTCCAGATTCTTCTGTATTCATAATATAGTTTTGAAAAAATTTTCATAAATTTTTCGCCTTTTATATCGACTATAATCTTTGTTTTTAGTCGCTTTGGCGGAAAAATTCTAATAAATTAATTAAGGATGGATAATAGAAATTTAATTGCTAAGCGACTATTTAGATTCCGGGTGCCCGCTACTGTCACTATCCATAAAAAGCTCCTTAATTGTCTAATTTTCCTTTAAAATACATGTTTTTTGCCCTGTAGTTATATTAAAGTTCAAACTTTATAGTATATCAAGTACTAGTTTTTTAAATTGTCATTGCGAGGGTTTCAGCCCGTGGCAATCTATATGCGGCGGGCAAAGCCCGCCATAGAAAGATTCTCACGTCAGACAAAAGAGTAAAAGTTTAAGTTTTTTGCCGCAAGTATAATGATAAATTTTATTTATTTTTTCCTGTCTTTTTATGGGCATAGTATAGTTATGAGAGAAGCAGTACTAAAGAGTATTTAAGAGTGAATAATAAAATAGAGATGAACCCGAATAAGAAAGCACTTGGCATTTTATCGGCAACACACTTTATGAATGATGCTTATGGCGGTTTCGCAATGCCTATTATGCCATTGATTGCAGACAAATTAAGTATATCTCTAGGACTTGTCGGAGTTCTTGTAAGTATTTCCAGCATGACATCATCCTTTTCACAGCCTATATTTGGATATATGTCAGATAAAATAACCAGAAGGTTTTTTGTATTCTGGGGCATAATTTTGTCTGCTGTATTTGTCAGTTTAATTGGTCATATTAGCAATTTTTGGCTTTTATGTCTGGTTTTTATGCTTGGAAATTTGGGAGTAGGGCTTTTTCATCCTCAAGCTTCATCACTTGCTGCCCATTTTAGCGGCAACAAAATTAATACATATATGGGAATATTCACTGCATTTGGAACTATTGGCTATGCGGCAGGACCGTTTATTTCTGCATTTTTAACTGAAAATTTCGGATTAAAATCAATAATATGGGTAATGATTCCGGGGTTAATATCAGCTTATTTGCTTTATGTATTATTACCAAAAGCCCCTTTACACGGCAAACTTCCTGTTTTTATAGATGTAAAAAAAATGATATTCAGTTTAAAAAAAATACTTTTTATTCTGGTATTTATTTCAATAATCAGGGCTATAGTTATTTATTCTTTTCACGTTTATATGCCTTTTGTGTGGCAAAAAGCCCATTATTCTATTTTGACAATCGGCACAGTTATTGCATTATTCTCATTTTGCGGCGGGATTTCTTCATTTATAGGCGGGCATTTATCAAATTATTTTGGTCGCAAAAATATAATGATTTATTCATTTCTACCTGCAATACCATGCCTGATCGGGACTTTGTTTTTCTTAAAAACAATTCCAATACTGGCCTTTGGGTTATTTGTTTTATCAGGATTTTTACTCATGTCCTCAACTTCAGTTAATATGGTAATAGCCCAAAAAGCTGCACCTGAAAACAAAGGTCTATTATCGGGATTAACAGGCGGTTTTTGTTGGGGTGTAGCAGGAATAATCCAGACCCCCATTGGGTTTATGGCAAACAGCTTGGGAATTGAGAATATATTGTTAGTTTTGGCTTTTCTTCCAATACTTGGTGCTGTTTCAGCCTTTTTTATACCCAAAGAATATGCTTAAATACAAACTGTAAAATAATTCATTACGTCATATAATTTAAAAACAATACTTAAAAGCCTTGGAGAAATAATTTTAAATGATTGATATATTGCTTTTTGACAAAAATCTTCAGGAAATCAAAAATATCCAAATTGATGAAGTTTTTTCAGCTGTTCAAAATCCTGAAAATCTTATATGGATTGATATTGAACATCCTTCTGATGTTTGGCCGCCACAGGAAATTAAAGACCTTCTTCAAAATGTCCTTAAAATTCATCCGTTAAATATTGAAGATTGTGTAATATCAGTACAAAATCCGAAATTCGAAGAATATCAGGATTACAGTTTTTCAATTGTTTACGCTATAAAAAATTTAAACGAGGAAGAAGTTAAATTTGATGAAATGGATATAGCTATCGGCAAAAATTATGTGCTTACATACAGACATACACTTATTGAAGAAGTGGAAACAGTAAAAAACGCCTTTAAATCTAAAATAAACCATATACATAAAAACCCTTCAATGCTTTTTCACGCAATAATTGACTATATAATTGACGGATATCAGTCTATTGTGGAAAATTTTGATATAAAAATCGATAAAATGGGAACCAAATTATTTAAAAACCCAAACCAGTCAAAAATAATCATCAATTTAAATTCCATAAAAGAGCTTTTGACCGAAGTCAGAAGTATTGTTGTTAAGGAAGAAGGAATGTTTCTTAATGCAAGCAAGGGATTTTATACAATATTTAATGAAGAAGAAAATATATTTTTTAAAGATATTTATGACCACCTGAATAAAATCCTTGATAAAATTGATAAGCAGAACAATACTATTTCAAATCTTTTTCTTCTCCAAATGAATTTATCAACCCAAAAACTAAATGATCTTATTAAATTTCTTACAATAATTTCTGCAATTTTACTTCCTGCAAATGTTATAGCTGGAATTTTCGGAATGAATTTTCACAAAATGCCGCCATTAGAAGATCCTGCGGGTTTTTATATTACAATTTTTTCTATGATTTTTGTCGGAATTTTAATGGTAATATTTTTCATACAAAAAAAATGGATTTAAATGTTATTGCTTAAGCTGTGATGCTATGCCATTTTTATTGTCATTTATCGTGGTGTTTTGTTTCTTACTGCAACAATATTACAACAAGACCTAAAAACAAAAAAT
>MFRJ01000068.1 GCA_001784535.1 Candidatus Melainabacteria bacterium GWA2_34_9 | reverse complement strand
AAAGGACAGGAAGTTCGCCCTACTTCCTCGAAAGTCCGCGAAAGCATTTTTAACATAATCAAGCTTAATGAATCTGGTACTGTTTTTTACGAAGGTGAAACAACGGTACTCGATTTGTTTGCAGGCAGCGGAATTATGGGGTTGGAAGCTTTAAGCAGGGGGGCAAAAAAAGTTGTTTTTGTTGAAAAAAATCCCCACCATTCTGAAATAATCAAAAAAAATCTACCGGGTTTTGAAAATAACACAAAACTCATAACAGCCGACGCTCTAAAAATATTAGATAAATTTGATGAAAAATTTAACTTCATTTTTATTGACCCGCCTTATGCTTCAGAATTATATGAGCCTGTTTTAAAGAAAATTCAGGAAAATAAAATTTTATCGCAGGAAGGTTTTATAATTTTGGAACATTCGTCAAATTTGAATGTAGAAGAAATTATCTGCAAAACAGAATTTAAAATTTATAAGACCAAAATTTATGGTGATACAGGAATTACGATAGTTCATTATTAATTAATGTAAAGTTTATGTAAAGTTTACTAGAAATTTTGTCAATTTATTTTTATCAGGAAAGTTATCTTATTAAGATTAATTTTAATTTTAAAAGGTGACTGAAAATGAGTTTGAATGTAGCAAATCATTATGGACTTAATGTAAATTTAAACAAAAAACCTTTAAAGGCAAACAATTCTGTAGTTAATGAATCTTCGGCATTAAGTAATAACAGGATAAATAGAACAGGGAATCTTTATTCTCTTTCGTTTACAGGAAATCCTAACCATATTTTGCTAATATCAGCTGAGTGTCGCCCTTTTGCGAAAACAGGCGGTATGGGTGATGTTAATTGTGAACTTCCCGGAGTATATAATGAGAAAAACAGCGGCAGTAAGGGTAAAGACGAAATAAGAGTTATGGTTCCTCTTTATAATTCAGAGGGAGGACCTGTTGAAAAAGACGGAAAATTATATTTTGTGCATTCAGGCGGAAAAGAATATCCTCTTGAAAAAACAGGCATAGAAGCTGATTTTACTTATGGCTCAAATAAATCTAAAGCTGTTCTTTATAAATCCGAAAATCCCGAAAACGGCGTTATGACATATTTTGTACATTCACCGGAAATTTCAAAGGATAAAAAAGAATACACAGACCCATATAGCAATATGTACGGCACATATTCAGCCTTTAGTTCGGCATGTGTGGCTTTTCTAAAGGGACTTAACAAAAAAGAAAACTTTGATGTAGGCGTTTTGCATACAACTGATTGGCATACAGCTTTTGCAATCAATAATCTTCACGAAGCCCAAAAGAAAGATCATTCCTTGGATGGCATTAAAACAGTTCATACTTTTCATAACGCAGGATATATTTATCAGGGAGCTGTAGAGCCTTTAAGAGCTGTTGTAAATAATTTTGGCAATAAAGACATCGCAAAAGTCCTTCAAGACAATAGAATCCAAACAGAACTTGAAAAACTCGGCGCAGAAAAAAGTCTTAAAGGACTAAGAAATTTACTTGATGATAAAGAACAAAATCCTGAAAATTATGCTGAACCGGAGGCAAGCAAATCTATAAATAAGATAAATCGCAGAATTATAAAGGTTTGTGAGAATCAACCATGGGATAAATACGGAAATTACAACCCTTCACGTCAGGCTATAAAAGAAGCCGACCTCTTGACGACCGTTTCCAGCGGATTTATGGAAGAAATGATGAGCAGTGACAAAATTGCTCCTGTAATCAGACCTGATTTGAAGAAAAATGAACATAAAACCGTAGGAATCGTAAATGGTCTTGAACCGGGTGGTTTTGATCCTGCGAAAGTAAAGTTTCCTTTTAATTCTTTTGATTTTTCTTCTCAGAAAATCAATAATAAACTGTATTTGCAGGAAAATTTATCCCTTAATGGTAGTAAAGAAGTATTAAACAGCGGTAAAAATGCACCAGTTGAAGGATATCTTGAAAAAGACCCTGAAAAAATGCTTTGTTTCCTTGCTTCAAGATTTGATACAGGGCAAAAAGGTATTGATATGCTTATGAAATCGGCTGAAAAGTTTTTGGAGAAAAATGAAAATATTCAGCTTGTTATTGGCGCTCCAATTCCTGTTAAAGAGGAAAACTCAGAACTGGTAACTAATTTCAAAAAAAATGTAATTGAAAAATACCCCGGAAGAGTTGTTTTAATCAAGGAATATTTATCTTTGCCTCAATTTATGGCAGGAGCTGATGCGTTCTTTGTCCCAAGCAGATGGGAACCTTGTGGATTGACCCAGCTTCAGGCGATGAGAATGGGAGCAATTCCTATAGTTTCTAATACGGGTGGGCTTAAAGATACCATTACGAGTATTCAGGAAAATCCAAACAAAGCTACAGGATTTAAAACTTCTGATAATCTTTTCTTTTTGGAAAAGCCTGAAGATGAGCTTGCGAGAGTCGTAGGAGAAGCCTATAAAACATTCTCGTCCGATAAAACCACCTGGAATAAAATGATTAAGAATGCTTTGACTTATGATTCAAGTTGGAATAAGGCAGTTGGTCAATATTACAATAGTGTGTATCACAACCCTATTATTGACAACAAACAGGCTAAAACTGGCGAAAATCTTATTCGCATAGCTTAGATACAGGTCAACCAATGTCATTCTGAGGACTTTAGTCCGAAGAATCTGACCCATTTGTAAATATAGGCTTTTACTTTACATTTGACAGATCTCACCCTTCTTTTTTGATATTCAATAAAAAAAGTGGGTTCCCTGCTGTGCTCAGGATGACAGAAGGGTTTCTTGCTGAAGCCTGAAAAGCTCGTTTTCCAGATTAAGCCTGTATTCTTCGACTTCTTTGTCGGAAAGTTTTTTAGGGACATAAATAGGCTCGCCGTAAAGATTTTTTACAGTGGCAAAAGGGAACGGTATTTTGTACTTGTCCCAGGAATTTATTTCGATTTTCCAATTAACAGTAGGCACAAGAGGAATTATAGGCTTTTGCGACATTTGTGCAATTTTGATAACGCCTTCTTTTACTTTGCAAATAGGACCTTTTGGTCCGTCTACGGTGTATGCGATTGCTTTATCAGACTTGAGTACCTTTAAAAGTTCTCTTAACGCTTTTGAACCGTCACGTTTCATAGAACCACGCACCGTTGAAAACCCGAGTTTTTCGGTAACTCTTGCTATGATTTCCCCATCAAGGCTTGGGCTTATCAAAAGATGCAAATCGTTTCTTGAAGGTACGCCGAGCAATCCATACTGCCATCCGTGCCAGAGGGCGAAGATGGCTGATTTTGTCTGCGGATTATAGTTGGGATTCTTGAATTTGCACGAAACATCAAGAATTTTAATCCCACCGTACGCCAAATTCGCGAAGCGGGTCACTTTTCTTTCTTCGTAATCGTGTCTTTCCGTCATTTTTTCTTTCTTTTTTTGCTCAATTGTTTGTTTAAAATCTTTGCTACTTCTTTGGAAGCTACTTTTTCGCCTAGCGTATTTTGAATTTGTCCTAATTCATGAACCATTTGTTCTCTTTTTTCGCTGTTATATAGCAATCCTAAGACTTCTTGAGAAATAAGTTCCGGCTTTGCCCTGTGCTGAAGAAATTCTTCCACAATTTTTTTGCCAGCAATTATATTTGGCAGGGAAATAAATTTTATGTATCTTAAAAGCAAATAGAGGTAATAAGCCAGAGAAGGCGCTTTGTAGCTAATAACCATAGGTGTTGTGTACATTGCAGCTTCTAAAGTTATTGTGCCTGATGCAAGAATCACCGCGTCGGAACTAGAAAGAAGGGCATGATTCTGGTTTTTTAGTACTTTTATTTCGATATTTTCTTTTTTTGTAAAGTCATCCAGATATTTATTTATCAGTTTGTCCTCAATATTTGGCGCTTGACCGAGACAAAATTGGACTTTCTTTGAGTGCTGGTGAATTTGTTTTACTGACTCAAGGAAAATCGGCATGAGATAGTTAATTTCCATTTTTCTGCTGCCGGGGAAAACTCCGACGATTTTGTTATTAGGGTCAATGTTATTTTGTTTTATAAATTCTTCCCTGTCAAAATTCTGAGGAAGTTGAGAAATCAGCGGATGTCCGACATATTCTGCGTTTACGCCTTTTTCTTTATATAGTTTTTCTTCAAACGGAAAAATCGTCATCATTTTGGTGACATATTTTTTGACTTTATTTATGCGACCTTTTCTTGAAGCCCAGACCTGCGGAGAAATGTAGTAAAATATTTCAATCCCGCGTTTCTTAAGTTCTTTGGCTAGTCGGAGGTTGAATCCTCCGTAATCAATTAGCAATACAAGGTCGGGTTGGTATTCTGTAGTTAAGTAATTAACAAGGTTTTGACCGAGTTTTATATGACTAAAGAGGCTTTTGAAAGCATCCAGTCCCACTACAGCCATTTTGCTGTGGTCGCTGAAAAGTTTTACACCTTCGGCTTCAAGTGATTTTCCGCCTATGGCTTCTATTTTGACATGGGGATTTAACTTTTTAATTTCCCTGACTATATAAGAGGCATGTATATCGCCTGAATGTTCGCCTGTCACTATAAATAATTTTTTCATACCGCAATAAATACCATTTTATGTCTGTCTGCAAACTCAATCATCTTATCTTTTTCTACCACAAAAGTTTCATTTGCTTCAATAGCAAGAACTTTCCCGCCGAATTTTTGCATGTTTTTCAGGGTTCTAAGTCCCACTGCGGGAACATCAAAACGCTTGTCCTGGTCAGGCTTGCTGACTTTTACCACAGTAGCTTTTTTATTGCCAAGCTTGCAGCCTCTTTCAATGCATCTGTCGGTGCCTTCTATGGCTTCTACAGCGAGAACCATTTTGTCCTGAACCACTACTGTCTGCCCTAAGTCGAGCCCGCCTATACCTTTTGCTATCTGAAAGCCGTATTCTATGTCAATCTGCTGAAGCTCATCAGGAGAGTATTTGCCTATGACGCCTTTTTGCGGGAAATATTCTTTTAAGAAAATTGTCTGGTCGATGACGCTTATGTTTTCTTCAGCCAATCCTTCAATTAATTTAAGCATTAACGAATCGTCATTGAGTCTTTTTACCTGTTTCATAAAAGAAATGGCTTTTGAATCCAGTCGTGGGTTTCTCAGCAGCATCGTTTTGCTGACTTTCCCGATGAAAGTAATTTGAGTTACATTTTCTTTATGAAAGATATCTATGACTTTCTGTAATTCGCCTGCACCGCTGGTATAGACTTTTTTGCAGCAGGATTCGAGTTCTTTCCTGTTGGTCGGGGAAAGAGAGACTGCGATTATTTCGTGATTATTTGCGGCGGCGGATTTTGCCAGACTGACGGGGAGTTCCCCATCACCTGCAATCAAGCCTAAAGTTTTTGATAATTTTTTATCCAATGTTTCCAAGTTCCAATTCTCACTTGTTTTGTTCTGCTGTTCTTAAATTATACATAAACCAGAGGAAAAATTTAATATTTTTTGGGTAAGGAAAGAGTACAGGGCGGCGGGTGCTGACACCCGCCGCCCTGTACTCTTTCCTTTACTGCCGCGAGGGTTTTCACTTGCAATTCTCTATCTTCTGCATTATATCATAGCGCTTTTAATCCATTTCTTTTTTCGTTATCGGTTAATATAGTTAGGATTTTGAGATTCGGTCGCAGTAAGGGGAATTCTTATGTTTGGTGCGGAGATAGTCCAGACTTTTGAAAAGATAATCCAGATTTTTTTGTTTTTATAAAAGGGGGCTTTCTTCTCCTTAAATTATTTTGTTAATTTGTTTTTTTTCATGTGGGACA
>MFRJ01000067.1:3274-5687 GCA_001784535.1 Candidatus Melainabacteria bacterium GWA2_34_9 | reverse complement strand
TAAGCAATTAAAGACTTTATTTTTTGTTGGTTAGACCCTGAATCAAGCTTAGGGTGACAGTTAGTGTGAATAGATTCTTCAGGCTATAGCCCTCGCAATGACAGAGGGTTATAAATAATATTCGCCTTCAAAAACAAATTCACTTTTTCCTGTCATAAAAACGCTGGAATCAGGCGTTTCTTTGTTCCACTCGATAGTAAGACTTCCGCCGGGCAAATCTGCTTTGACCGTATCATCTGTTAAATCATTAAGAATAGCGGCCACAGTTGAAGCACAGGCACCTGTTCCGCAGGCTAAAGTTATTCCGCAGCCTCTTTCCCAAACATCAATTTTAATATTATTTCTTGACAGAACTTTAACAAATTCAACATTTGTTTTTTCAGGAAACATCGGGTGTGTTTCAATTTTTGGACCGAATTCTCTGGCAAGGGAGAATGAATCTTCCTCCGTAAATATTATACAGTGAGGATTACCCATACTTACAGCTGTTATATTAAATTCTTTTCCGTTAATTTCAAGAGGATAATTTATAACACAATCCAGTTCTTCAACTAATACAGGAACGAGTTTAGCTTCAAGAATCGGCTTGCCCATATCGACTTTTACTTCACCATTGTCGAGGATTTCGGGAGTAATTATCCCTGCAAGTGTCCATACGGTAAATTTTTTCTTATTTATTATGCCTTTCTCATAAACATATTTGGCGAAGCAACGAATTCCGTTTCCGCACATCTGCGGTTCAGTGCCGTCAGAGTTGAAAATTCGCCAAGTAATATCAGTATTTGCCTTAACGTCAGTTGGATTTATTATTATTAATCCGTCTGCTCCAATTCCAAAGTTTCTGTCGCACATTTTTTTTGCAAGTTCACCATAATTCAGCTGTTTTTCGGAAACATCTTTTCCGTCAACGATTATAAAATCATTCCCAAGCCCGTTCATTTTTGTGAATTTTATTGTGTTTTTAAGCATCGATCTTTCCTTTTAGTTTTAATATTTTTTTATTATAACTCGAACTATTATTTAGCAATTCATCATCCTTAATTGTTTTTATTTATATATAAGCAAGAAGGACAAGGATTTATGCCAGAAGCTATAAGCTCGGTTAAGGTTTATAAACCTGCTTTTAGCAGTAACAATATAATTAAAAGTACGGTGATTCCTGAATCACCGCAGGATAAACTTGAGCTAAGTAATAAAAACTCAAATAAAGAAGATAAAAAATCTTTTTTAGGAAAATTCGGGATTGATATTGCAGCTTTTGCTACAGGAATAATCGGTATTGGCGCTGCTTTAAAAATGGGCAAAATCAATAAGCAGTTCAACCAAAAAGCAGTTTCAATTCTTGAGTCAGTGGGCGTAAAAACTTCTCCGGTAAAATCATATTTTGAAAAAAATATTGCAAACCTTAATCAAATCGAAGATGTTCTAATTAAAGATAAGTTAACAGGCTTGTATAATAGAAGATATTTGGATGAATATTTGAAAATAGCATTTAATAAAGCTAAAAATGACGGTTCTGACCTTCACGTTTTTATGTTTGATATTGACAGATTTAAAATGATTAATACGGCTCTTGGTCATGACGGTGGCGATGCTATTTTAAAGCATTCATCGGACGCTATTGCAAAAGTGGTAGATGAATACAAGGCTCAAGGAATAAAAATGCTTTTTGCACGTTATGGCGGCGAAGAGTTTACACTTGTTGTGGAAGGCGTGCCAAAATACAAAGCAATAGAAGCAGCTCAAAAAATTCGTGCTTCGGTAAATCAAAATAAAGACATTAAAACTCATGCAAATAATTTTGCTGAATATTTTAAAAATGCAGGAAATGAGCTAAGATCTCGAGGAGTAGAAAATCTTAAACCTGAAGAAGCTCATTTGCTAAGTGATTATGACTTTTTGTACAATCATGTAAAAACAAATCAAGGTTTTACTATAAGCGCGGGATTATGCAGTTTAAAAGAGCATAGCCAGATTGTAGATGCATCTCATGAATCTGTAAAACTAGCTGATTTAGCACTGGAACGTGCTAAACAATCAGGAAGAAATCAATTATCCAAAGTTGGTCATGATGAGTTGACAGAATATGCATCATATAAATTAAAAGATGCTCTCGAACGAAAAAGCAGTCTTTCTGCTGAAGAAAGAGTTAAGCTACATGGAATTATAAAAAAACAAATTAAGCAATTAAAAATAAAACCTGAACAGGAAGAAAAGATAACAAAATTAAAAGAAATTCTGGAAATGTTGTCATAAAAAAATGTGAACTCACTTAATTATCAGCATCTCCTTTTTTAAGTTAAAATAGTTTTTGTAACTTAAAAATTTAGGAGTAAGTGATATGAAATTTTCTCATACAATGATCAGAGTGAAAAATATTGATAATTCTCTGCATTTTTATAAAGAAGTATTG
>MFRJ01000067.1:2712-3245 GCA_001784535.1 Candidatus Melainabacteria bacterium GWA2_34_9 | reverse complement strand
AGAAGATGCAACACTTTATTTTGTTTCTGATGAACAAGAATGCTGTACAATAGAGCTTACTTATAACCATAAACTTCCTGAAGGCGGATACAACCACGGAAATTATTTTGGGCATCTGGCTTTTGATACTGAAAACATGGATAAATTCACAGAAACAATGAAAAAAAATGGATTGGAATATGTCTACCCTCCTTTTGATGTTAAGCCGGGAGGTCCTAAAATAGCTTTTCTGAATGATCCTGACGGATTTCCCATTGAAATAATTGAAAGAAAGTAACATTTTTCTTTCTGCAAAATTTTCACATCAATAAACCTAATACATATTACCGAACGATTTCTACGAGTGGCTAATTGTTGCGTTTAAATGCGGATGCTAATTTTATTATGTCGGCTTAAAGAAAGCCAAATTAGTAACGATTTAGGAGGTTTTTTAAATGAGAATCGCGCAATTTGCACCTTTATGGGAAACAGTTCCCCCTAAAAAATACGGAGGGACAGAGTTAGTTGTATATGTATTATGTGAAGAACTTTCC
>MFRJ01000067.1:779-2691 GCA_001784535.1 Candidatus Melainabacteria bacterium GWA2_34_9 | reverse complement strand
TTATTCGCCTCAGGCGATTCAAAAACTTCTGCAAATCTTGAAGCCATAATCGAAAAACCTATGAGGGAAGCGGGAATTCTGAATGTTTCCTGCTATGAAAATATGGCAATGGCAAAATTAATTGAAATGAAAGATTCTTTTGATATTGTTCATAACCATCTTGGACCGTCATTTATTCCGTTTAGCGGAGTACTTGGTATTCCTGTCGTGAACACTATTCATGGTGCTTTTATTAATCAGGATGACATTGACTTTTGCATGAAATATAAGAATAGTCCTTTTATTTCAATAAGCGACTCTCAAAGAGTAGGAGCACCTGAGCTTAATTATGTTTCAACGGTTTATAACGGTATACAGGTAGAAAAATACGCTTATCAAGATGAACCTAACAGGAATGATCCATATATTGCTTTCTTAGGCAGGCTTTCTGAGGAAAAAGGCGTTCATCATGCCATAAGGCTTGCAAAAGAAACAGGTCATAAGCTTATTATCGCAGGCAAAATTGATGTTCATGACAAAGCATATTATGAAAAAGATATTAAACACTTGATAGATGGTAAACAAATCGTTTATATCGGTGAACTTGGTCACGATGACAAAGTTGAACTGTTGCAAAATGCATTTATGACAGTACATCCTGTAACTTGGCCTGAACCTTTCGGTTTGGTTATGGCAGAATCCATGGCGTGCGGAACTCCTGTTCTTGCACTTAATCAGGGCTCTATTCCTGAAGTGATAAATGATAGTGTTACCGGTTTTGTTGAAGATGACATTGAATCACTTATAAAACGAGTTAAAGAAGTTGAAAATATAGATAGATGGGCTTGCAGAAAGCATGTCGAAGATAATTTTTCTGCTGAAAGAATGACTGAAGGCTATCTCTCAGTATTTAGAAAAATTATAAGCAGTCGAATTAAAGATTTGGAAACTTCAGGAGTATAAAAACTCGATAAAATAAAGGGTCTTAACAAAAGACCCTTTATTTTGTTTTAAAAAAACTATTATTAAGTTGGAGGAAAATAAAATGGCAAAAGTTTTGACATACACTGTAGATTACTGCCCTTATTGCAAAAAAGCCAAAGCTCTCCTGCGAGAAAAGGGCGTGGACTTTGAGGATGTTGATATTACCGCTAATGAAGATGAAATGAGAGAAAAACTTTCGGGAATAACCGGCGGAAGAACAACTGTACCTCAGATATTTATAAATGGTGTTCATATAGGCGGTTATACAGATTTGAAAGTTCTAGACGACTCTGGAAAACTTGATGAAATGCTTACGCAATAGCGGATAATTCTTGTAGTTTCTGTTTTGGCTAGTGAACTATAATATAAATGGAATAAAAAACTATATATGTCATATTTGGTGTTTAAAGCAAATTATGTTTAAATGACCAGAAAGCCCATTGAGTACTATTTAACATCCAAAAAGTTAAATTTAAACCTACAAGGTAAGCTGACCATAAAACTGCCGGAATTGTTAAAAGGGCTGCCGGTATTGTTACTTTATAAAATTTGTATAACATTAGACATATAGATGCCCACATTAATATTGATATAAGAAACCCGCCTAAAGTAGACCTTAAACCAAAAAATACAGGAATCAATATAACACTTAGAAAAAGCTGAATTCCGAATAAAATCAAGGCATGTTTTTTGTCGTTCTTTTTTTCTATGTCTACATGAGGTTCTAAATTTATGCCAATTTTTTTTAATTTGTTTAGAAAAGCTTCCTGATTAATATTTTCACTGTTTAAAACAAGATATAAAGAAATACCAATTAATAAATACATAATTACCCAGACACCCTGAAAAAGCCAATCAGGAGGATTTAATGCAGGTTTGAATAGATATTCATACCAGATTAAAGATTCTTGACTGATGGCAAGTTTCCCGATTATTCCAGCTGATAGAC
>MFRJ01000067.1:0-750 GCA_001784535.1 Candidatus Melainabacteria bacterium GWA2_34_9 | reverse complement strand
AAGATTTTTTGGTCTATAGTTTTTATATTCATATTTTAACTCCTATTGTAATTCTCTCCTGACACATCTCATTCGATTACTTTCCCATTTGGAAGGGGTCCTCGACCATATAGAATACCAACCGCTATATGTGTTATTTGAGAGTTCTGATGAAGAAACGTAAGTGGCACCATTATCAAAACCGCCTATAGCTGTTCGATTTGTCATTAATACATACATTTCTTGAGATGCTGGTAAATACCAGTCAGTATGCCCGTGACTGGTAAAATAGCCATTGTTCATATCTTTGCAATATTTTGCTGCTTTATAAGGCGTTTCACTATTTAAAAGCCCCCATATTATAGTAGAATTGTATACACCGTTAGTTGAACTGTTTGCGCCTGTTGATATAAGCCCTTGTGTTCCGTTATTCCAGGAATAGGTTCCTACTTCGTTAGCTGGAGTAATAAAAAGATATCTGCCGTCATAATACCCCGCATATAAAGCACCAATAGGATCAGTTGTACAAGGAGTACCAGTAATTCCAAGATTTGAACATGTATTAGGCACCGTATTATATCTCATGCATCTAACATTGTATGCGTTTGATTTTATTGAATTATATATGTTACCCCATTGCATCTGAAAATATCTTGCACTTGTTTGGGTTGATTCTGTAGAAGTCCAAAGGTTTTCAGTATTAAAGCCCAAAGCAGTCTTATTAGGATATACGCCATAAAGAATTTCATTAGGTGCCGGTAGATACCAGTC
>MFRJ01000066.1:27801-32495 GCA_001784535.1 Candidatus Melainabacteria bacterium GWA2_34_9 | reverse complement strand
AACAGCTAAAACTTTTCTTTTCATAATATTTTGTGTTTTCAGATAGATTTTCTTTTATTTCCTCAATTGTCGCTCCGAGCCCCTGCGGGTATTGCTCCGAAACTATAACGGGAATTCCCAGAATTTTCGCCGCTTTTGTAAGGATTACAGAATTTTTTTGTATTTTTTCCTTATCATGCTGTGCTTTTAAAAGCTTTTCCTGTATGTCTATTATTAATAATAGGCTGTTTTCGGTGCAAAGTAATTTATTTTTCATAGTTATTTCCTAATTAATAAGTCTGCATTGTCCACCCAAATCACTAAATAAGGATTCAGAGCACGCTTTTCTTTTAAATAAATCAAAAACGGTTTATCTAATATAAGTTTTTTTGGTTCTTTTGGAATTGAAATACAATTTCTTGCTATAACAATTTTGGCTTCAGATTTAAGAATGGCGCCTTTTTCATTTAACTTAAAAGAAGTATTCTGGATAGCTTTTGCTACATAGTAATCTGTAAAATTTTTATTTAATAATCTCTTTCCTACAAGCTCATCATAAGAATGATCAATCTTGAAATCGAATTTTGGTATTTGTAAAGTATCGCCATCTTTTAGATAATCATTATTAAATATATTGATTTTGCTTTGTGCATATTTTAAAGTATCTGACAGATTGTCTTTTGGCGGGATTTTTGCAAGAAAAATCTCATCATTGCTGTCTTTAGGAGTTAATTTTACTATAAATTCATCAGGATTTTTGTAATAAGGAATTGTGATTTGATTTGCAATTTTTCTATGCTTATCTTCGAATTTATTAATCCCAAAAGCTTTTACATCACCCGCAGAATTAAATTTTATAGGGTTTTTTATCTCTTCAAATACAGGATTAAAAATCAGATTTTTATAAAGATATGCATAAGCAATAATATCGTCAGGCATAAGTATATCTTTTAATTTTGGGGCATTTACTCCGAATTTATGTTTTAAAGCAGAATTAATTTTGTTTACAATATTTTCTCTGCCGTATCCTGCCGTTGCAACATAAGAATTTTCAGATAAATCAGCTTTTGAAGCGTATTTTTTGTTTAAAATCCCCACCATTGGCGGTTCATTTACCAATTTTATGTCTTCTTTGATTATTTTGTCTTTTAATTCATTCCACGCAATCTGAAAAGTCGAGCAATAAAGCAGATTTTTTCCTTTAACGATTTTTTGATTTAAATGAGGAGTTACTATGGTTTTAGAGCTTTGATTAGTGCTGTTTGCGGACAAAATAAAAGCAAAGCCGACAGTTATTAATAAGATTGCCAGAATTATGTATTTTTTAAATTTCATAATTTATCCTCTATTTTCTTGTATCAAAAATTTTAAAATCATTATAATATAAGTAGTGTTGTCATAAAAATTTAATTAAATTTTCAGAAAGGCATATATGGATTACGAAACAATTATAAGCCGCGTCCCAATGGTAATAGAAACAACCAGCAAAGGCGAAAGAGCTTTTGATATTTTCTCAAGGCTTTTAAGAGAAAGAATTATCTTTCTTGGTGATGAAATTGACGATGATTTAGCAAATGTTATAGTTGCACAGCTGCTTCTTCTTGATTCAGAAAACCCGGAAAAAGATATCATGATTTATATAAACAGCCCCGGCGGTGTTATTACTTCCGGCATGGCTATATACGACACAATGATGCACATAAGATGTGATGTAAGCACTATTTGCATAGGCGAAGCATGCAGCATGGGTGCATTTTTGCTTAATGCAGGTACTGCCGGCAAGCGTATTGCCCTGCCTCATGCAAGAGTGATGATTCACCAACCTTCAGGCGGTGCAAGAGGTCAGGCTACCGATATTATGATTGAAGCCACCGAAATTGCAAGAATAAAAAAAGAAATGAACGAGCTTATGGCAAAACACAGCGGTCAGTCTTTGGAAAGAATTGAAAAAGATGTGGAAAGAGATTACTTCTTATCCGCCGAAGAAGCTAAAGCTTACGGGCTTGTAGACAAAGTTCTTTACAAAACAGAACCTGTAAAAAAAGAAGAATAAAAATACTACGCATATATAAGCATTAAAAAATGTGAGGTTATCAATCCTCACATTTTTGTTATGGAATTGGTACAAATTATTTTTACAAAAATTTACTTAAGTTTTTTGGATACCAGTCCGAAATAAAAAATATAAATTTATTTTAGTGCGGGTTTTTTATCTTGATAGGAGAAATGTTTTGAAACACAGTAGCGATTGGTCAAACGATTTTAGTTATGAAGGTTTTGAGGACACAAACAACAATCATGAAATTTTAGGAGATGCTCATGAAGCATTGAACCGTTTTTACCAAAAAGAAACCAGAAGGAGTAAAGCAGTCAAGCCTAAAAAACCATACTGGCAAGAAAATCGCGAATATTAAAAAATTAATCATAATTGAAAGGAGTATTTTATAGGGAAATAGGGAAAAAATTAAATAAGTTGTGGACAAAACCTCCGCTCAGTCGGAGGTTTTTAATTTACAAAACAATATTCAAATTGCGATTACACTCTTTGCAAGAACCATCAGAATTTACATCAATTAAAACCCTGTCATTCCTGCTGATTGCAAGCTTTTCACAGGAGGGGCAAAAGGTTTTTGATTCTTCGCCAACATTACCTCTATAAACAAAATTAAGCCCCTCTTCTCTGCCTATTTTTACGGCTTTTTCGATGGTTTCCAAAGGAGTCGGGGGAAGATGCTGAAGCTTGCAGTATGGGAAAAATCTTGTAACATGCCAGGGCGTGTCTTCTCCAAGGTTTTTAACAATCCATTTGGCAAGATTTCTAAGGGTTTCATCGCTGTCATTTTTTGTTGGAATGATGTTTGTAACAGCTTCTATATGCATTCCCAGTTTTTTTGCATGGATTGTTGTTTCAAAAACGCCCTGTGCATTTTTCACTCCGCAAATTTCTTGGTAAAATTCATCGTCATAGCTTTTCAAATCAACCCTGAAAGCATCAAGAAACGGTGCGATAAGGTCAAGAGCTTCAGGTGTTATATATCCGTTAGTCACATAAACAGTATAAAGACCTTTTGCTTTCGCCAGTCTTGCTGATTCTATAGTGTATTCAAGCCAAATAGCAGGCTCATTATAAGTCCAAGCAATTCCCTGACAGTTATGTTTTTCTGTAAGTTCAACCAGCTTTTGAGGAGTTACACAATATTCTTCCGTTCCGGCGCGTTCTTTAAGTAATTTTTCCTCTATTTCTTTTGGTATTTGTGAAATATTCCAGTTTTGACAATGCAGACACCTGAAATTACAGCCCCATCCTCCTACAGAAAAAACTCTTGTCCTTGGATGAAAGTGATAAAGAGGTTTTTTTTCGATAGGATCATCTGCAAGCGAAGACACAAGCCCGAAAGTATTGAGTTCCATTTTTCCGTCGACGTTTTTTCTTGACAGGCATCTTGAAACACTTCCCGGTGCAATCATACATCTGTTGTGGCAGATATTGCACTGAACAAAGTTGTTTTCTTTTTTCTCCCACAGGACAGCTTTTACTTTTGTTAAATCTTCAGGGTTCATTTTATGTATTTAATCCTACAACTGCGCCAATTCTATTTATTAAAGCCTTTTTAAATTCTTCAGGTTCATCTTTTTTCCAAAAAATCATATTTCTTTGTTTTACATCAAAATGAACACCTTCTTGAATAATTTTGGTTTTGTCCTCTTTATCTGGAATATTATCTTTCCAGTCTTCTCGACAAGTAAAGATAACCGGTAAACCTAAGCCAAATGCAAATCCTGCTTCATAATAAACGCCTCCCCGATAGCCAGTTAAATCTGCAATCATAAACTTGCTTCGTCTGATTTCTTTAATTATTTCATCAGTTATGTAGTTTACATGCTCTTTATTGTCAATTTTCATTGCTTTATAGCCTGTTCCCTGTTCAATTGCAGGATTTATAACATCAGAATAAACATTTTGCATTTCATCATTGAACCACATTGCAATAAAACACTGGTCTGATTTGAGATTTTTTCCTGATTCTTCTAAATATTTTAGACCTTTGGGCATCAATTGTATTTTATAAGGAGGTTTGGGCTCGCCTGATTTATAAGTAAGCGTTAAATTACCCTTTATAAAAGTTTCATCTATTAGATGTCTCAAAATATCAACCAGTTCTCTACCATTCTTACAGAAAAATAACCTGTAGTCCGTTCCCGCGTATATTTCAATTTCTTGAAAAAAATAATTTGTTTTATTTGATAAATAATTTAAAACTAAATCAATTTTTTCAAGAATTGTAGGCATTTTAATATTATTAAAAAATTTATCTTTATTAGACTTATTTATAGGGTTTTTTAATCTTGTAACATCTTCTTTATCTAAATTATAAAGCCAATGTCTTAATTTAATTTTTTCTTCTTCTGTAAGTTCAGGTATATTAAAGGCATCTCCTATATTAAATTCGCCACATTCGGGACAATCTATTCTAAATAAGTTTCCGCCTGATTCTTTTGTTGCTGCATTATCACATGCAGGACAATTTATCGGTCTTTCCATATTAATCCCTTATAAATTCAATTGGACATAATTATTAATTTTACTATAACAACTTTTCTAAGGTACTTTTTTCTTTTTAATGGGTCTGCAACCCAAACCCGCCTTCATTTTCTTTGGTCGTAAAGAAAACGAAGCAAAAGAAACTTTGCCCTATACTGCGGTTTCTATATTT
>MFRJ01000066.1:25400-27709 GCA_001784535.1 Candidatus Melainabacteria bacterium GWA2_34_9 | reverse complement strand
AGCCCTGACTAACGGGAAGGGCGAGTTTTGGCGTGCGGGGAATTTAAGTCTTTAATCGCCAGTGAGCCTAAAAAACAAGAAACTGAAAAAATTTAAAGGTTTTCTTTTTTGGTGACTTTTTTCTTTTGGCATCAAAAGAAAAAAGTCACTGGCAGGCTTTAGCCTGACATATTAAAACAAAAATCTTACTTGCTTTCCTCTGCAAACGTAGAAACTATATCCTCAAGCCACTGCCTGCCAAGCAAAAAACTCTGCCAATCGATTTTTTCATCAGAAGAATGAATATTTTCCAGATTTGCAAGCCCTGCTATAACAGGAATAAACGCCTCACTTGAAGCATTTTTCTTCTCATTGGCGAAAACATGGGTTTCCGCTCCGGCATGAAAAGAACTTGGAACAACTTTCAAATTCTGTTTTGCTCCTGCTTTTATCGCTATATCAGTCAAGAGAGTGTCTTCGTTTTTTACAAAAGGCTTAAGATGTTTGTAAATTTCTAAATCAATTTTAATTAGCCCCGAGTATTTTTCATTTGTTTTATTGATTATATTTTTAATTTTTTCAAGCAACTCCTGCTCGTTTTCAGGCTCGGAACTCCTTAACGAGTAAGCCATCTGTGCGTCTGACGAAATTATATTCAGGGCAGAGCCTTTATTTACGGAATCAAGAATATTTTTTGCGTCATACTCTGCAGGAATAGGCTTATTTTCTTTGCCCAATTCATAAGCATCCTTAATAGCTTCCGCTGCGTAAGTATTGACAGCACCTCCTGCAATTACACCTGCGTTTATGGAAGTTATAGTTCCTTTTTCACTGCTCTTGATAACCCCTTGCGGAATCTGTGAATCAAGCTCGGAAAGAACTTTTATTGCGCTGATTCTGGCTTTGTCATGGATGTTAATGCCTGAATGTCCGCCTTTTCCTCCACTAACTTTGATATAAAGATTTGTAAATCCTGCACCTTCACAGTCCAGTTCACCCAAAGTTTCACCATCACAGATAATTGCATATTTTGAATTTAATTTGGAGGTGTCTAAGTTTTGCGCACCCGACATTCCCATCTCTTCATCACGTGTAAAAGTAATTTCAATAACTCCATGAGGGATTTTTGAATGATTTATTGCAAGATCAAGTATTGTAGCAACACCTGCCTTGTTGTCAGCGCCGAGTGTTCGGGTTTTGTCGGTTTCTATAAATTTCCCATCATCCGAAAGCCTTATATTAACTTCTTCAGAACCCCCAACCACATCCATGTGCGCTGAAAGCAAAAGCGAAGGAATTTTTTCACACCCTTTTGTCGCAGGAACCTTCGCAATTATGTTTTTAAATCTGTCATATTCTGCAATAATTGAATTTTCCTTAAAAATTTCCAGTATCCTTTGCGAAAGGCGATCTTCTTTTAGAGACGGCGAAGGTATTTCGCAAAGTTCCACGAACAATTTAATGAGATTATGAACTTTTGTTAACTCCCTGAGTTCCATAATTCCCCCTTTTTTTATGTCGATTTTATAAATTTAATTTTATCATTGTTTTTTATTCTATAATATTGTTGGAAATATGCATAATAAAAATTTATGCCAAAGTTATAATAAAAGGAGAACAACGATGAGCGATTATGTATTTAAATTCAGAAAAGGCGAAGTTGAGATTGAATTGAAATCAGATGATCCGAAATTTATTGAAGACCAGCTTGATAAATGGAGAGACGCTCTTTTAAAAGATTAATTTATAGCAGTAACTGTTTATAATGTTGTCATATCGGTGTTTTACATCATTTCGCGGTGACATTAATTGATATTCTAGAGTATTTGTAGCTCGGGGGTTATTAAATTTATATGCCATTTTATAGTTTTATTATGAAAAAAGGTAAATATATGGTTGAAATGACGTCAGATGACGTATATTTTGCCAATAGACAGGTTGATAGACTTTTTGAAAAATTGTTAGCAATGAAAGGAAAGCTCAGAGTAGTTCTTCCTTCAATTGATGCTGAAAAAGTCGAAAAAGAAACAAAAGAATTAGAACAACAGCGTTTAATAAAAGAATTAATCCCTGATCGTACAAAAAAAGTGGAAAAACAAGAAGATGATTCTGTGAAACCACAAAAAGAAGAGCCTGAACAGGCTGTTAAAGAAGTAAAAGAAGTTGCTAAACCAGCTGAACTCGAAAAACCAAAACCACTTCCTGCAAAAATCGAAAAAGTGGTTGAATTAGTTGATGAAACAGAAGAGCAGGAAGAGCCTGAAATTCTTGCTGAAGAAGAGGATGAAGCCGCTGAAACAGTTGAAGAAGTAATCGAAGAAGAACTTGAA
>MFRJ01000066.1:3080-25348 GCA_001784535.1 Candidatus Melainabacteria bacterium GWA2_34_9 | reverse complement strand
GAAGGTATACAAGGTAATATTTTTGAAAATATTTTAGCTGAAAAAACGCAAGAAATAGAAGAATATTATGAAGAGGAAGAAAAGACAGTTAAAGAACCTCCAAAAACAAAAAAAACATTTACTTTTAAAAATATAGTTACAGAAAAGATTAAAAATCTTAATCCTGATAAGAGTGCTCCCAGACAAAAAGCCGGATTTAAAACCAGAGAAATTGAAGAGCCGGAAGAACAAAGAGTAAAGCCTCATGATATTGTTTTTGAAGAAGATGAAGAAATAGCCAAAATTCTTGAAGAAAAAATCAAAAAAAGTATTCCTCAGCAAGAAAATAAAACTATTTCTGTTGACGAACAAGAAATCACGGCTGTAGAAATAATTGAACCTGATTTAACTTATGATGAAGAAGAATCCGATGAAACTGATTTGACAACTCAAGAATTCGAATCACTGGGAGAACTTATAGCGGTTAAAAAGCCTCAATCCAAATTGGATTACTTGTTATTGACAGCTTATTATCTACAAACCAGCGAAAGTCTTTTTAAATATTCTCTTAAACAGTTAAATTCCAAGGCAATGCCTTTTCTTGGTTCATTAATAGATCATGCAATTATTCATAATGCAGTTGCGCAAGATTTTATAGAAGTTGTTCCTGATTATAACGGAACGTCAGAAGTTACAGAATACAGATTGACCCTGCTGGGCGAAAATTATTTGATAAATGAGTTATAAAGATAACAAAAAAAAGGTAGTAGTAGCAATGAGCGGTGGTGTTGATAGCACTACCGTTGCTCTTTTGTTGCTGAAAGAAGGCTATGAAGTATCAGGAATTACCGGTATAATGCATGACGGAATGCAAGAAGCCGCCAAAAATGCTTCAGAAGCATGTAAGGTTATTGGCATAGAACATCATTCTCTTGATTTGCGCGAAGAATTTAATGAAAAAGTCATAAATTACTTTGAAAACAGCTATAAAAAAGGTCTTACTCCTAATCCCTGTACTTATTGCAACAGGCTTATAAAATGGGGAAGTCTTGCGGATTATGCTTTTGAAAAATTAAACACTGATTTTTATGCAACAGGACATTATGCAAGAATTTTAAACGAAAATGGCAGCTTCCGCCTTTATAGAGGTGAAGATCCTAAAAAAGACCAGTCCTATATGCTTTTTGCTTTAACTCAAAAACAGCTTTCAAGGACTTTATTTCCTCTTGGGACTATGGATAAGATAAAAGTCAAAGAAATTGCACGAGAAAACAAACTTAGTGCTGCTGATAGCAAAGAAAGCCAAGATGTTTGCTTTATTAATCCGCCAGAAACCACACAATCTTACCTTTTAAGCAGATTTGGCGAAAAAGAAGGCGAAATAATAGATTATAACACTGAAAAAGTTCTTGGAACCCATAAAGGAGCTTTTAATTTTACTACAGGTCAGCGAAAAGGTATTGGTGTAGCTGCGAGTGAGCCTTTATATGTAATTTCTATTGATCCTGACGAAAATAAAATTTATGTCGGATTTAAGGAATTGCTTTCAAGTCAGGAATTTGATGTGGAAAATGTTAACTGGCAGCAGGAAGAGCACGGCGAAAAACAAGAGTTTATTGCGATGGCAAAGATTCGTTATAATTCAGGAGCGCAAGAAGCCGTTATTATAAAAACAGGCGAAAATTCGGTTCATGTAAAACTTAAAGAACCAAAATTTGCCATAACTCCCGGGCAGGCGGCTGTTTTTTATAATATGAATAACGAATATGTTCTTTGTGGCGGCTGGATCAAATAAAAAATTGTAAATAAAATTTAACATGTCTCTAAAATAAGGCAATTTTTATTATTTAGGAACATTAAATTTATAGATAATGAAATTGCTTGAAGGGAGATTCGAAATATGCAGGCTAATTTAAATAATAATATTGCTTTTTCAGGAACAGTTCAACCGTTAAACAAGCTTGCTAAAACTTTAAGAACTAATTTTTCTTTACCTGAACTGGTTGAGACAGGAATAAAAGACGCTTTTGTGGCTAATGCTAATCTTATTAAACGCGCAGAAAAAGAATTAAAAGCTGATATCGGTATTGGAGTTAAATGTATTTATTCTAAAAACAAACATGGCGTTGAAGAAGGCTTTTTCAATATTAAAAATCTTAGTTTACCTGATTTTGTTAAAAAGACATTATCCGATATTTTAGAACCTGCAAAGAAATTTCGCGTAGAAGAATTGGGTAATCCTCATCCCGGTGATATAACCAAACCCGAACTTCTTACGGAAACTTGCCAACGTTTAGTAAGCAAGAAAGACCCGGGCAGAATTCTTGATAAAACAGATATGGAAGGTGTATTCGGACGCTTTTTTGCAAGAGGTAAAAAAGTAGCTAAGAATGCTGAAGAAGCGGTAAAAATTGCAAAAGAAGAAGCAGAAAACGTTAAAAATGATGCACTTAGACCGCCAAGTTTAATGTCAAGATTCTTTGGAAGCTAAAAATAAATTTAAGGCAATAATTCGATAAGCTCATCGTAAGTTTCAGGTCTTCTATCCCTGTAAAACTGCCATAATTTGCGTGTTTCTGTAATCAAATCAAGGTCAAGATCAGCTATAACAATTTCTTCCTGATCATAAGAGCCTTTTGAGAGAAACTGTCCTTTAGGATTTACAAAATAACTTGTCCCAAAGAATGGACTTTCATCCATTTCCTTTCCTACTCTATTGATAGCTCCTACATAATACATGTTTGCAACTGCATGGGCAGGTTGCTCCAACTCCCAGAGATATTTTGAAAGACTGTCAACTGTAGCGGAAGGATTAAAAACAATTTCAGCACCATTCAATCCTAAAATTCTTGCACCTTCGGGAAAATGTCTGTCATAGCAAGTATAAACTCCTACTTTGCAATAAGCAGTGTCAAATACGGGATAGCCAAGATTTCCGGGTTTGAAATAAAATTTTTCCCAGAATCCTTTAAGGTGCGGGATATGATTTTTTCTGTAAAGTCCTAGTATTTCGCCATCTGCATCTATTACAGCAGTTGTATTGTAATAGACTCCTCTGTTTACTTCTTCAAAAATCGGTACAATCAGCACAACTTTAAGTTTTTTTGCAATTTCCTGCATTGTGCTAATAGTCGGACCGGGGATTGGTTCAGCCCATTCAAACCATTTATTGTCCTGCTCAGCTGCGAAATAAAGTGAAAAGAACAATTCCTGTAGTGCAAAAACCTGAACTCCTTGATTCGCGCCCTTTTCTATAAAAGAAACTGCTTTATCAATGTTCTCCTGTTTATTACAGCTGGTTCTTGTCTGAATCAAACCGGCTTTTACTAACGATGTCATCTGCTCTCACCTTTCTAATCTTTTATTCAATATTTTTCAGCTGATTTATTGCCTCGTCGAGTTTTCTTAAAGTAAATCCGATTTCGTACGGGCAAAATCTTTTTTCATTAATTAAATCGATTTCTACTTCGAGAATTAAATCTCTTGCTTTAGTTAATTTTTCAACAAAAGGGTTCATTTTAGGCTCCCTATTTATACTGTTAACTTTATTTTATATCAAGCATGGACAAGTTTAAAATAAAAAACGAACATTTTCTTTTTAATAAAAAAATTCAAATATATTACAATTATCTTTAAGAGTTTAAAAAACAGGTGTTTATGAACAAAAATAATATAAAAATTCTTATTGTTGAAGACAGCCTCGAATGGATAAAATTTCATATAAACCTTCTAAATGAAATCCTTGAGCAGGATTCTTTTGAAATTGATTTTGAAATGAGCGCAAGAGCGGGATTTAATAAAGTTATTAAAAAATCAGAAACTCGCTATGATTTAATAATTTCTGATCTTGAGATGGAAGAAATCCTGGGAGAAAATTATGCCGGAAGCTGGTTAGTAAGGAATATTCTTAAAAGAGATGAGTGTAAAAATTCAAAAATACTAATTGTTTCAGGCAGCCACGACATTAAAGAAGTGGCAAAAGGCTTTAATGTTGATTTTATACCTAAATATGCGCTTTCTAATAATCCTGAGATTATGAGTTATAAATTGGAAGAAATTGGTTTTAAAATATAAAAACTTAACCTCCGGGTTAGTTTTTTTTAAACCTCGAGGTTGATGCTTCATCCTGAAAAATAATGCAAACTATAGTTATATTGTGAAGGGGATTGATTGCCGGCGTGCATTAAGTTTGTGTGTTAATCAGGAGGAAATATGGATAATTTTTCAAACGAACTGGAATTAAATTTCAACGGTGAACTTGCTGAAAGAATAACTTTAGGTCAAATTTGGGGAAATCAGCCTCCTATAATGCACTGGTGCTTTGGGCTTACCTCCTTAAGTTTCGGTCTTGTTTATATGCTTTTATTTACAATGTTATAGTTAGAGGTTATATTTTTTACGAAAAGAGAAAGTTTTGTTAACTTTCTCTTTTTGTATGTTTTTTGTAAAAAAATGTAAACTCAAAAGAAAATTGCTATCAATATTTATTTTTACGGGTTTTAAATTGAATAGCATAAAATTAACTTTATTAAATTTATAGGAGAAAAAATGACTATTAATAATTCAGGGATATCGTTTGGTACTAAAGGAAGTATTACAAAAGGGGCTACAAATTTAATAAGAAAATTACATGGTGAGGAAAGTGCAGAGGCTTTAAAAAATGCTGTATTAAAACTAAGTGAAACCGGATGCAAATATGACACATTATCAATATCTTCTGAATCAAAATTAACTGCTGATAAAAGGGCTTTTGCTGGTACTCGCTTGGCAGGTCTTATAGGTGGTAATATGGAGAAAGGCGAAAAAAGCTTAAGAATAAGATATGAAAGAATAAATAATCATGCGACTGTAAAAGTAGATGAATCTTACCCTGTTTCACTTTTAAGAAATTTATTAAAAACACCTGAAAATGTTGAACAATTTGTAAAAGATTTATATTCAAAGCATAGCTCAGGAGATAGTTTTCTTTTTGGAAGAGTTAAAAAACTTTATAAATAATTTTCTTTAAAGAGAAAAAGCTTTTATAACTTAAAGAGGAAGTTTAGTTAACTTTCTCTTTTTTTGTATATTGAACTATTATGCTAAAATAAAAAATAATAAAATTTTCAGGAAAAAATAATCATGGCAAAAGTCGAATTAAAAAACGTCTGTAAATCCTATGAAAAAAAAGTAGAAATAGTAAAAAATATAAATCTTGAAGTTAATGATAAAGAATTTATAGTACTTGTTGGACCTTCAGGCTGCGGAAAATCAACAATTCTAAGAATGATAGCAGGTCTTGAAGAAATAACCGACGGTGAAATTTTTATCGGAGAAAAAGTTGTAAATAACGTTCACCCTAAGGATCGTGATATTGCAATGGTTTTCCAAAATTATGCTCTTTATCCTCATATGGACGTTTATGAAAATATGGCGTTCGGTTTAAAAATGCGTAAATTCAAAAAAGACGTGATTGATAAACGTGTAACAGAAGCTGCCGAGATTTTAGACCTTACGGAATATCTTCAGAGAAAACCCCGTCAGCTTTCCGGTGGACAAAGACAAAGAGTTGCTCTTGGAAGAGCGATAGTAAGAGATCCGCAAGTGTTTTTAATGGATGAACCGCTTTCCAACCTTGATGCAAAGCTAAGAGTGCAGATGCGGTTTGAAATAAAAAAACTTCATGATACTTTAAAGACTACTTTTGTATATGTAACTCACGATCAGGTGGAAGCTATGACAATGGGCGACAGGATTGTGGTTCTTAATGGCGGTGTAATTCAACAGGCAGATACTCCCGAGCAAATTTATAACTGGCCTGAAAACATCTTTGTGGCAGGCTTTATCGGTTCTCCTGCGATGAATTTTATTGAAACACAGATTTTGCCTGACAAAACCATAAAACTTGGAAATTATACAATTTATCCTGATGATAATTTAAAAGCAGTTATCCATAATAATGATTTAATCGGCAAAAAAGTTACTATTGGAATACGTCCGGAGCACTTTTCTTTAAATTCTAACGGAATAAAAATAATTCCTGAACTTGTAGAAATGCTTGGCAGCGAAAAACTGGTGCATTTTGCGGATTGCGAGCAGAGGCTGAAAGAGGGGCTTTGCCCCGATGGAACGCCGTTTATGGCGAGCAACCAAGCCAAAGGCAAAAAACTAGTAGCCAAACTTTCTTCTGATAAAGAAGTTTCAACAGGCGAAGAAATTGCTCTTTCTCCTGATGTGTCAAAAATTTTGGTCTTTGATCCGGAAACAGGAAAAAGATTTAAGGCTTTTTAAACATGCAACTAAAAAACAGTTGCAACGATTTATTAAATATGTTACTATTTAAATAGTAATACAGGCAATGAAATGACTAAAAAAGACAAGTTATTAAATAAAGTTTTTAAAAAGCCAAAAGATTTAACATGGAATGAATTAGTCGCTTTTCTTTCTCTTTATGGTTATGAAGCAGAAAATAGCGGTAAAACTTCAGGTAGCGCAAGAAGATTTATAAATAACAAAACAAAACATTCTTTCTGCTTACATAAGCCTCATAACCCCGATATAGTTAAAAGCTACGCAATTGATATTGTTTTAGGTAATTTAAAACAGAAAGGATTGCTGAAATGAAAAATATAATAGAATACAAAGGATATCTTGGTTCAGTTGAATACTCTGATGAAGATGAAGTTTTTTTCGGTGAAGTTCTTTTTATTAATGATGTTATTACCTTTGAGGGTACGGATGTAAAGTCTTTAAAAGAAGGTTTTCATTATATGGTTGATGATTATCTTGAAATGTGCAAACGAGTTAATAAAAAACCTGACAAACCTTTTAGCGGTTCTTTTAATGTAAGAACCGGTTCAGATTTGCATCAAAAAGCAGCTATTTTTGCAGAAACTCATAATAAATCTCTTAATAAAGTTGTTACTGAAGCCTTAGAAAAATATATTGCTTAAATAGGCAGGGTGAAATAAAAAGTAGTCCCTACCCCTTCTTCAGACTCAAACCATATTTTGCCATCATGCGCTTCAACAATTTGTTTTGAAAGATATAATCCAAGCCCTGTTCCGATTTTTCTTTTTTCCGTCGGGTATCTTTGAAATATCATATCAATATGTTCTTTAGGAATGCCTTCGCCATTGTCCTGCACTGCAATCAGAATAGCCTTTTCTTCTTTTGAAGCATATACTCTTATCTGGGTCCCTTTTCTTGTGTGTCTTATAGCGTTTCCTACAAGATTTGAAAAAACTCTGGATATTTCATCCTTATCAATTTTTATCAAAGGCAAATTTTCAGGAATATCAAGATAAATTTGTGATTCTTTGTCTGCTGCAAGATATTTTAAAGAAGTTATAGATTCCTCTATCAGCTCTTTGATGTTTGTTTCTGTTTTGTTTAATACCGGTTTTCCTGATTCATAATGGTATACAGATAATAAATTATTCACTATTTTTAAGAGTCCTTTATTCGTTTTATAAATATCCTCAATATATTCATCATAATGTTCACTTAGACAGTTTATTCTCTTTGAAATTATCACTTCAAGCGCTTTTTGTTCAGCAATTATAGGACTTCTTAAGTCATGTGTGAGCGTTGCAATAAAAGTTCTTTTAATTTCTTCCGTTTCCTGCCTTTGCTTGAATTCCAGGAAAATTATAGATACAGTATCAACAATCAGTTTAAAAAACTCTATTTCAGCAGATGACCATTTTTTGGGTTCAGGATAACAAAGAATGGTATATCCTAAAACTTCATCACTTTTTTCTTTATCAGAAGATACTTTTACTGTTGAGTACAATAAATAAGCGTATATACTATTATTAATTAAATATTCTTTTAATTCAGGAGAAACTATTTCCTGATTAACATCTTCTACAATACAAACCTGCAAAGATTCTTCAGGTAACAATTCTTTGGTATGTCCAGAGAAAAGAATAGTCTGGTTTAATAAAGGCTGTAATTTTTTATCATTAATAACTTCATTAATAACAACTAAATTATTGTTTTTATCATGATGCAAATGAAGGCATCTATTATGTAAATGCATACACCTGTTAGGATTAAATAAATTTATCAATTGTTTAAGAAGATAATTATATATTTCATCATGGTCGCTAAATTTTCTGGTTTCAATAATTATCTCTCTTAAGGCTTTTTCATTAACAAGTGACTTTTTTAACTCTTCGTTAAGATTAAATAAATTCATTCCTAAAGCAATTTGCTGACATATAGGGATTAATAAATCCAGTTTTTCTTGTTCCCATTCTTTTGGAGCTGTTACATTTTCAATTATAACGCTTGCAAGAAAGGTATCTTTATAAAATATTGGAGATTCAATAAGTGATTTTGTAGATAAAGACGAGTAAAATTTCTTTATGTTTTCAGGAAGTTCACAATTTTCAATGTCATTAACTATAAAATATTTTTTCTCTTTAATAAACATATTTGAAAAATATTCAGACATTTCTTTAGGATAGATGTTTTTTTGAACAAGAGAAGAAGGGATTTGCTCATTTTTTCTGTATTCAGTAATAACTTCTGAAAAGGCGGCTTCTTCTTTATTATAATTTCTTATTTTTATCCTTTCGGCATCAAAGAGTTTTCCTATTTCTTCACTTATTAAATTAAGAGCTTTTTCAAGGTTTTCGCTTTCCAGAATATTATTTATTATTTTTCTTAAAAGGAATTCTCTCTTAATAGTTTCCTGTAATTTTTCGGTTAAAGCAGCCTGATTTATTACTATGGCAGATTGATTTGCAATTGTTTCAAGAAGATTTTTTTCATCCTCACTAAATTCTTTTAAATTTTTTACATAATCTACTATTAGTATGCCTATAAGCCTGCCCGCAAAAAACACAGGAGCCAGCATTCCTGATTTAGCTTCATTTTCTTTCATCAAAGTTTTTGTAGCTTCAGGAATTATTATTTTGTTTACATCATTAATGGCAAGAACTTGTTTTTGTTGTAACAAAAAAGTCAAATAAGGCTCCATCTCTTTTGTTGATAATTTTTTCCCTGCTAAATTTTTAAATTCCATAGAAGACAGATAAACATTATTCGGATTTATTGGAAAAAGTTCTTTATTCTTATAATCATAGTTAATAAAGAAACATCTGTCCGCTTTAAAAATCTTTCCTGTATTATTAACAATGCTTCGAAGAATTTCGTTTGTATTTCTTGATTCAAGTGAACTTATAATAATTTCTCTTAAAATCAATTCTCTCCCCATAAGCGCTTTCAGGTTTTTTATCATATTATTAAAGGAAAGAGATAAACTTCCCAGCTCATCTTTTTTGCTGTAAACTTCAGCTTTTGTATCAAGATTTCCTTCAGAAACACTTAAAGCTGTTTTTTCAAGTGTTTTTAATGAAGCCAATAATGCATAAGAAAAACAGCCAAATATATAAATTATGAAAAAAAGAATGATTAATAAAGATATAATAAGCAGAACTTTTCCTTGTTCAAGCTTATGTAGTCTTTGTGTTAATAGATTTTCAAATATATTAATTTCTGTTTCATAAAGCCTGTATGTTGCGTTAATAGCAGAAGTTGCCATCATATAATAATCTGTTGAAGATATTTTAATTTTACTTAATTTTATTATTTCTTTATTAATCAAGTTTAAAAAATCGTTTGTATTTGTATTTGTGTCGTCAAGAAATAGTTCCAATTTTTCTTTTATAGTTTTATCTAAACTAAAAATTACTAAAGAATTTTGGTTTATTCTGTATAAATCATCTTTTATTAATGCTGTTTGAACAATCAGATTTATTTTTTCGTTTTCAGTTATGCTTTTTTTGGCTAATATTCCAATACCGATTCCCCTTGCTTTGGCCATTTTTTCTGTTAATTCAGGTATATTGCGAAAAATTGATAATCCCAAATAAAAAGTTTTTAATTCAGGATCTCCGGCAAGATGGGAAATATTGCCGATATAAAAAATTAAATTTGTTATTTTTTTTATTAAATCAGTATATTTATTAAAATTTTCTTCAGGAGTTAAATTTAAGGAATTTTTTTCTAAATTTTGCCATTCATTATTAATTTGATTCCAAAGAGTATCTATTTTAAATACATAATTATTTTCTTGTTGAGCTTTATTTACAAAATTAATGTCATCGGTTATTTCTTTGGTTTTTGCATGTATTTCATCTTTTAAGTCCTTTTCTCCATTAAGATATGCTATTGTTAAAGCTCTGTGTTCCTGAATATCCTGTAAAAAGTTTTTAATCGGGTCTATGTATTTAAGGCCAATTTTTTCGTTTCTATCAAAATCAATCTGAATATCAATTTCCTTAATAATTAAATAAAACAGCACACTTATCAATAAAATAAGGACAACGCTTATTATTCCGATTTTTGTCGGATATTTAAATTTATTTAGAAAATTTATTCCGGGAGAAAAAAATCCTTTTGGCATTTTTGCTTTTCATTAATTAAATTAATTGATTTATTTATTAAATAACTTTTTTAGGCAAACTTAAAACCTCTACAGAGCAATATAAGGGGCTAGTTTTAAAAATAAAGATAAAAAACTCCTTTTAATTTATCAATTTTCTTTATAGAATAAATAACATTATGATTGTGATGGGTGGAAAATGAGCTATTTAAGTAAGAATGAGTTACAAAAACTTCCAGCGAAGCAAAGTTCCGCTTCAGTTTTTTGCACTCCCGCTTCGCAGCTAAGATACTGGTTGGCGTTTTCAAAAATTTATTCAATAGGCACAATACGCTTAAGAAAACTTTTAGAATATTTTGATTCTATAAAAGATTCATGGCATGCTTCACCTGCTGATTTGCAGCAGATAGAAGGATTTTCACCAAAAATCATAGAAAAATTTATAAATGACAGAAATTCTATAGGCGACTTAAACAAACTCGAAGAAGAGATTTTAAGCAAAGATATTCAAATTGTTACGATGAATGACGAAAATTATCCTTTTTATCTTAAACAAATTTATGATCCGCCTATAGTTTTGTATGTTAAAGGCAGCTTAAACAATTTAAATCAAGAAAAAAGCCTTGCTGTTGTCGGCAGTAGAAGATCCAGCAATTATATTAAGGATGTTTTAAAAAAAATAATTTCCGAATTTAAAGGATCTGATATCACTATAGTCAGCGGAATGGCTGTCGGAGTTGATGCCTGCGCTCATCAGGCAGCCCTGGACAACGGTTTAAATACAATAGCAGTGATAGGTTCCGGCTTTGACAATATTTATCCCAAACAAAACAGAATTCTTTACAAAAATATAATAAATTCAGGCGGTGCAGTAATTTCTGAATATTTCCCCGATCAAATGGCGGATCTGTGGACTTTCCCCAGAAGAAACAGAATAATCAGCGGACTTTCTCAGGGAACTTTAGTCGGCGAAGCCGGTCTTAAAAGTGGTGCACTAATTACTGCAAAATTATGCCTCGACCAGAACAGAGAACTTATGTGCATCCCCGGCATGATCTCAAGTCCAAATGCTGAAGGGACATATAAGCTTATAAAGGAAGGCGCTGCGGTAATTACAAGGGCGGAAGATATTTTAAATCAGCTCAACTGGGGGTATACTAACCGATTTGAGTCTGAAAATAAGAATATCGAGCCTGAGTTCTTAGGAAACGAACAAAAAATATACAAACTTCTTGAATTAGAGCCGAAATCTTTCGATACTATACTTAATGAAACAAAAATGAGTATAGATGAATTGATGATGGCTCTTACTTCTTTGGAATTGGAGGGAGTTATTAAACAATTTCCCGGACAACTGTTTGTACGAAATTTTTAGTATCTGAAAAACTTTTTGATGCCAAATTTAGATATAGTGGTAAAATAAAAACTGAAAAAATTTTTGAGAGGAACAAAAAAATATAATGGCAAAAGCCACTACGAAATCTGCTAAAGATAAAGAACCCAAAGAAAAAAAAGAAAAAGCCAAGAAAAACCTTGTAATAGTTGAGTCTCCCGCAAAAGCAAAAACTATTAAAAAGATTCTGGGAGATTCTTATTTTATAAAAGCATCTGTCGGTCATATAAGAGATTTGCCGAAGAAAACACTCGGGGTGGATGTAAAAAACAATTTTGAACCGGAATATGAAATTCTTGAGAATAAAAAGAAAGTTGTAGACGAATTAAATCAGGCAGCAAAAGATGCTGACGAAATCTTCCTCGCTCCCGATCCTGACCGCGAAGGAGAAGCTATTGCGTGGCATATTTCAAATATTCTTAACAAGCCTAAAAAACATATTCACAGGATAGAATTTAACGAAATAACCAAAACTGCAATTCTGGAAGCTGTACAAAATCCCAGACCTATAAATATGAATACGGTTAACGCCCAGCAGACAAGAAGAATTCTTGACAGGCTTGTGGGTTACAAAATCAGCCCGCTTCTTTGGGCAAAAGTAGGAAAAGGTTTGTCGGCAGGAAGAGTTCAGAGTGTTGCAGTCAGAATTATTTGCGACCGCGAAAAAGAAATAGAAGCTTTTATTCCTGTAGAATATTGGACAATAACGGCAGAACTTTCCAAACAAAAGTCTTCAACAAGTTTTAATGCTGAATTAACTAAATATAACGGCGAAAAACTTGAAATTAATAACGGAGAAGAATCCGCTAAAATCGTTGAAACACTTTCCAAAGCATCTACAGAGTTTAAAGTTTCAAAAGTCACGACAAGAAACACTCAAAGAAAGCCTCAAGCCCCTTTTATAACCAGTACGCTTCAGAGAGAAGCAAGTAACCGACTTGGATACAGCGTTAAAAAGACAATGCAGGTTGCCCAAAAACTTTATGAAGGTATTGATCTCGGATCAAGCGGACCTGTAGGTCTTATTACTTATATGAGAACTGATAGCACCAGAATTTCTGATGAGGCAAGGGATGCCGCCAAAGAATATATAGTTCAGCATTACGGACAAAACTATTACCCTGAAGAAGCACGGGTTTATGCTAAAAAAGGCAAGAATGTTCAGGATGCTCACGAAGCTATACGTCCTTCTTACATTGATAAAAACCCTGAATCTGTCAGACAATATTTAGCGCCTGAGCAATACAGACTTTATAAACTTATCTGGGAAAGATTTATAGCAAGTCAAATGCAAAGTGCGGAAGTCAAAACGATTTCCGTTGAAATTGAAGCAGAAAAATACACTTTCAGGGCAAGCAGCAGTAAAATTACTTTTGATGGATTTCTTATAGTTTATGATGATAGGGAAGAAGAAGAAAAAACCGATGCTATTCCTGACTTAAACAAAGATGACGTTTTAAAACTCAAGAAAATTGACCCGAAACAGCATTTTACCCAGCCGCCACCACGATATTCCGAGGCTACGCTGATTAAAACCCTCGAAGAACTTGGAGTAGGAAGACCGAGTACTTATGCTCCGACTATTTCTACAATTCAAGACAGGGGTTATGTAATAAAGGAAGAAAAATCTCTTATTCCGACATCTTTGGGCAAAGTGGTGAATGAACTTCTTGTAAAGCATTTTCCTGAGATAGTTGATTCTCAATTTACTGCAAATATGGAAACCAGCCTTGATGATATAGCTGAAAATCACGCAGAATGGAAAAAAATTCTGGGGGATTTTTATGAACCGTTTGCTGAAGTGCTTAAAAAAGCTAAAAAAGAAATGGAAAAAGTAGCAATCCTGACAGAAAATGTTTGTAACGAATGCGGAAAACCGATGGCGTTAAAAACAACTTTCGGCGGGCAATTTTTAGGGTGTTCAGGCTATCCCGAATGCAAAAACACTATGCCTCTTGCGAAAGACCAAAAGCCTCTTCCAGAAGACAGACCTTCAGATGAACTTTGCGAAAAATGCAATTCTTCAATGCTTATTAAAAGAGGACCTTACGGTGATTATCTTTCCTGCACAAACGAAGAATGCAAAAACAGAAAAAAATTCATTAAAAAAACCGGTGTAAAATGTCCACAAGACGGATGCGAAGGGGACTTGATCGAGAAAAAATCCCGTTACGGCAAAGCATTTTATGGTTGTGACAAGTATCCGGCATGTACTTTTGCACTCTGGAGCGAACCTGCGGGAGAATTTTGTCCTGAATGCAAATCTATGCTTGTAAAAAAATTCTTAAAAAGAGGCAATAAAATCGCCTGCTCTAAAAAAGAATGTGCTTTTGAAAAACCAATGGCTGATTAAGAATGCTGAAGCTTGGAATAATCGGATATCCTCTGGGACATTCGCTTTCTCCAGCGATGCATAATGCTGCTTTAAAGACAAATCTTATTGAGGGAAATTATGTTGCCCTGGAAACTCCTCCTGAAAAGCTTGCTGAACAAATTACTTTTTTAAAAAACGAGAATTTCAGGGGATTTAACGTAACTATTCCTCATAAAGTAGAAATTATCAAATATTTGGACAGTATTTATAATTTTGCAAAAGTTGTCGGTGCTGTAAATACTGTTGTCATCGACGAAAACAAAAAACTTCACGGGTATAATACGGATGTTTACGGCTTTGTTCAGGCAATTCCCGAAGAAATCAGGAAAAATCTTAAAGGCAAGCACGCTGCTGTTTTAGGTTCAGGCGGTGCGGCAAGGGCTGTTTTGGTTGGATTAATTGAAATGGGAATAAAGAAAATCTCTATTATTGCCAGAAATAAGGAAAAATCGATTGAATTAAAAGAAGTTATCTTAAAAAACTTTTCTGATATTGAAATAAATTATTCTGCATTAGAAGAAAATGTTGATTTATCAGGATTTTCTATAGTTGTAAATACTACTCCGCTTGGAATGCAGGGAGCAAATCAAGAAATTTCTCCTTTAAGTCAGGAATCTATATCAACTTTGCCGAAAGATGCCCTTGTTTATGATATTGTTTATAAACCTCAAAAAACTATACTTCTTGAGTATGCTGAAAAAAGAGGATTAAAAACTCTTAATGGTTTTGAGATGTTGGTTTTGCAGGGAGCAAAAGCTTTCGAGTTATGGACAGGTCAAATCGCCCCCGTCGAAATCATGCGAAAAAATTTAATTTTATATGGAAATTTCTAAAAAATTATCGATTATATTTTTTATTTTTTGTTCGTGTTTCTTAAAAAATACTCCTGTTTTTGCACAGCAAACAATTTTTAATGTGCCTTCAGCAGATATAACTTCTAAAAACCACATATTTCTTAATCCTCAATTAGTGTTTAGGTCCTGGGCACCAGGAAGATTTTATGCTGTAACCAATTATTCAGCTCTCGGAATCGGATATAATTCCGAGATTGATGTCACATTATTTAATGTAAATAGTCCACCTGCAAATAATATAACTCTCGGAACAGGCTTTAGATCAGTTATTCCGATTTTTTCAAAAAAATTACCAAAACGGGAAATTAAAATAATTGCAGGTTCTCAGATTTTAGCATCCTTGCAGGGGCAGGGGGTCGGCAATTGGAGTTACGGTGAATTAAGCGGACGTTTGCCTAAATTAAATACCCGTCTGACTACAGGAGTAAGCTTTGGAACAAAACAGGTTTTTGACCGCAATGTTGTTTGTTTTATTGCAGGTTATGAACAGCCGGTTACAAAGAATTTCAGTCTTATTGCTGATTGGTTTTCAGGTACAAATACTTTTGGCTTATTTACTTCCGGATTTAGTTATACATTTCCTAAGAATGTCGACGTATTAATAGGTTACCAGCTTCCAAACAATCGGACAGTCGGATTTTCAGGTTTTGTTATTCAAATTGAAAAAGAGTTCTAAACAAAAAGATGCCTTAAGGCATCTTTAAAAAATTCGGAGGAGGTGAGATTCGAACTCACGGTGCAGTTGCCCACACGACGGTTTTCAAGACCGTTCCTTTAAACCGCTCAGGCACTCCTCCAGAGAAGTTTATTTATATAAGGTACTATAAAAATTTTTGTTTGACCAGAGTTTTAAGCAAAAAAAAAGTAAAGGGGGGACCTTTACTGTTTTTGAGGTGAAAGAGGTATGTGAGGTATTGAGGAGATTAAAATAAACTTTTCCCTTACCCTATTTACCCGATGTGTCCTTAATTGTCACATACTCTTTCGTGAGAAGTAGTTTGTGTGGGGTTTTTATAAAATTTTATTTAGTTTTGTTTTATACCCAAATGGTTCCTTGTGTTCTTGTTCTTGTAATTCTTTCAGTTGGTGTATCTATAACCTGACGTGTTTTGTTTAAGTCAGATGTAGGAGTAACAATATGCTGATTTGTTTGTCTATATCCGTCTACATGCCCTGAAACATTTGTTCTGCTGATGCTGCTGTTACCGGATTTTATATCTCTGGTGTTGAAGTCAACAGACGGAGTATGTATGCTTGTTGAACGATTGCTTGTTGTTTGACTGCCGAAAGTGCCGGTTCTCGTGCTTGTTCTTTTTATGCTTATGTCGTTTGAATGATGTGAACCCGCATGATTTCTAAAAATGTTGTTAGAACGATGACCTGAATGGTGATTGGAATGCTCTCCTGTTAAGGATAAGAAATTTCTGCGAGAATCATGGGAACTATGGGAACGATGTGAATCATGTCCATCTATAGTTGATGATCTTCTGTGAGAAATATCAGAGTGTCCACGTGAATGTCTTTCTGGATATCCGCTTGAAAAAACTGATGTTGAGCTGAAACTTGATGATGCAAATGGATTACGATATTCCGTTCCTAATAAATCAGCGTTTGCACCAAAAGGAGCTGTCATTACTTGATTCATCGGTACAAAAGAAGAGCCTGGTCTGGCATAACTAACACCATATATTCCGTTATTTGCTCCGACATAATTATAATTTGATCCGAATGAAGTATTTCCCCAGATAGAAACGCTGTTGAATGTTTGCCTTTGCGGGGTATATCCATAATAAGCGCCTCCCCCTGAGCTATAATTGGAATTAATTCTTGTAATCGTTGTCATAATCTACCTCTCCTCTTTTTCCCCATTTGTTTTATATTAAGTATGCTAAAATTCCCCCGAAATTAGCATTTGAACTTCGTTTTTTTGTATAAAAATAATAACTAACCTGTTTTTAATGGTTAATGTTTAAAATTTGATGATTTTGAAAAACTTTGTTACTCTTTCCCCCGTAATCCCCAAGTAAAAATTATTTTAAACCAGGAATTAATCTAATTGATGTAAAAACTTTTTATCCCCCTTGTTTATAACCCTTTTTGTTTTACCCTTGTTGTTCACCCCTTGTACTAATATAAAAACATGAAGTTTTAAAAAATTGCTATTTTTATAAAAACAATTTTAGAATTTTTTTAAGAATCAGGGAATCTTTAGTATCTACAAGGGTTTTAATTTTAAAAATATTTTTTAAATTTTGTTTATAAATAAAAAACTGCAAAGATTTTGTCTTTGCATGTTTTATTTTAAATGTTTTTTATTACGCGATGCTTTCAAGAGCAATATTATTACGGCTGTATATTATTTCAATATTATCAAAACTAAGTGTTTTGATAGAGTCCTTAACTTCTTTATTTCCAACGATTATGTATATTTTTTTATTGTTTAAATCCAGAAAATGATATGTGCCGATAATTGCGCTTACTTTAATACAATCAAGGAAATTTATTTCTGTAAGATCAAGAATAATATTCTTATCAAGACTTTCAGAAATAAGCAGCTTAATCTGGGCAATAAGACAATTAATATCTCTGTTTCCTGATTTGACAGGTTTAAGCAGAGATATATTTTTCTTTAAGTTAGTCAAGCATAAATTCATAGATTTTTATACCGATCCTTGAAAATTCTCAGAACACAGGCTGTAATTGTATAATCGGTATATTGTTAAGAAACTTTAACATTTCTTAGGATTTTTTAATAATCTCATCTGTTTGAAGTAATGAATGAATTTTTTATATTTTAATTCTTGCAATGCCTGTTTTCAAGGCAGTTTCTGCGACTGCTTTTGCTACAGAAGGAGGTACTCTCAAATCCAGAGCATGCGGAATTATATATTCAGGATTAAGCTCGTTTTCTGTAATCAAATTTGATATGGCATGAGCTGCACTTATTTTCATTTCATCCGTAATTCTTTGTGCCCTAACATCCAGAGCTCCTCTGAATATTCCGGGAAATGCAAGAGAATTATTTACCTGGTTTTTATAGTCTGATCGTCCTGTTGCAACAATAAAAACACCTGCTTCAAGGGCATCTTCTGGCATTATTTCGGGAACAGGGTTTGCAAGAGCAAAAATAACGGCTTTTTTCGCCATTGATTTTACCATTTCCTGATTTACAACATTTGCCGCCGAAAGCCCTATAAAGAAGTCAGCGTTTTTTATAACATCTTTTAGCTGCCCTTTTTCTTTATCAGGATTGGTGATTTCAGCCATCTCCTGCTTAAAAGGATTTATGCCTTCGGTTCTTCCATTAAAAATAGAGCCTGTTCTGTCGCAAAGAATAAGATTTTTAACACCATAGTTTAATAAAAGCTTTGAAACAGATGTTGCTCCTGCACCCGCACCGTTTACTACAACTTTAATTTTTTCAACGTTTTTCCCTGTAAGCTTAAGAGCATTTATGAACCCTGCAAGAACCACAACAGCTGTTCCATGCTGATCATCATGAAAAACAGGAATATCAAGCTTTTCAATCAAAGCTTTTTCAATTTCAAAACATCGTGGCGCGGAAATATCTTCAAGGTTTATTCCGCCGAAAATAGGACTTATTTTACTTATAATATTTATTAATTCTTCTGTATTTTGAGTTTTTAGACAAATTGGCATGGCATCAACACCGCCCAGTGTTTTGAAAAGAACTGATTTTCCTTCCATTACAGGCATTGCTGCTTCTGCGCCGATATTACCTAATCCAAGCACCGCAGAGCCATCACTTATAACAGCTACCAGATTTTCTTTCGGCGTTAATTCATAAGCTGCATCAGGATTATTGTATATTTCTTCCGAAGTTTTTGCGGTTTTGTCAGTAAAATTATCAATATCTATTTTGCAATTGGTTTTAATAACACCTCTTGCTTTTTTGTGGAGCTTGACGGATTTTTCCCCAAGTGATAGGTTTTCCTTCTCGTCGGGCAATTCAGTTGATTCAATCGTTTTTTCGCCTATTAATGATCTTAAAAGCATGGCTGTTTTTTTATCATCATTAGAATCAAATAGGATAGGCAAATTAAAATTTTCTTTTGCCAGTAATTCATTGATTTGAGCTTCTTTTTCTTCATAAAATCCAGTTAAAACAAAACCTGCAAAAGTAGGCGCAAGATTTATTATTATTTCAGCGATTTCTACAGCGTCAGAAGTTTCTAAAACCAATGGATAAGCATCAATTCCTGCAAATTTATTGTAAAGAACAGCTTTTATTTCAAGTAAAGGAATTTTTGAAAGAGAACCTTTGCCTGAATTATCAGAAAGAACAGCAATTGAATTAGCTCTGTTGGTCAATTCAAAAGATTTCTCAGGGTTTTCCGCAATTTCCGTACTCACTTTGCCTACACCTGGTGTGTATACAAGGCTCAGTGAATAAGAATCTTTTATGACAATTTTAGGTAAAATTTCCCAGAATCCCTGATGTTTTTTCCTTAAAGCTAAATCCATCTGCCGTATTGTTTCTCCCTCCAATGTCAACTTTGTTATTTTACCAAGATTATTTACTTTTACAAAATTTGGTTGCAATTAGTGAAAGAATATACAGGATAAATAAAAAATATTTAGAATTGTAACGAAAATGTTACAATTGTATATTTTACGGAAATGCTCTTTTTTTAGACAGGAGGAACTCTTAGACTGAAATTAATGATAAAAAAAATGTTAAAAATTTATTAGTGAAATAAGTTTGATTTTACTTTCTTTTATACATGGTTAATAATAGAACTGGTAAAAAATATTTTAACTTTAAGGAAAGAGAATCAAAATGTTCAAGCAAAACTTCGAAGACCAAGAATTACAATGTGTAGAATGTGGTCAAGGCTTTATCTTCAGTGGCGAAGATCAAGAATTTTATCAACAAAAAAGATATTCCACCCCCAAAAGATGTCCTGTTTGCAGAGCTAACAGAAAAATGAATGACACCAGAGGCGGCGGCGGCGGAAGAAGCGGTGGCGGCGGCGGAAGAGGTCCTAGACCTCAATTCAAAGCTGTATGTGCGGCTTGCGGTATAGAAACAACTGTTCCTTTTGAACCAAAAAGTGACAGACCTGTTTACTGTTCTGATTGTTATAGAAGTAATTATTAAGTAAATTGGGAGTAAAAACCCGAAACGGTGACGCAAAGGCGGCGGCGTTGCAGGGTTGAACTCATTCTAGAAAAGGATAAAAACTTTGGCTAAAAATAATCAGAAAAAAGAAAAAGCAGAACGCAACAAAGCAAACGCTGAAAAATTCAAAAAAAGAACCAAAAATACCAGATTTGGAAGTAGAAGATCCTCTAGTAGTGAAACTTAATAACCAAATTTTATATATTTAGGTAAATTGTTGAAATTTTCAATTTTGAAAAACCTCTCAAAATATTTTGAGAGGTTTTTTCGTTTTCAAAAAATAAACGATAAATGTAAAAAGTTTTTAAAAATGTATAATATTATTAATATTCCATTAATTTAAAAAATAGAAATCATGAACACAACTATTATTGATATTTTAGGTTTTATTGCAGCAATACTTACAACCTGTGGTTTTATTCCTCAACTGGTTAAAATTATTAAAACAAAGTCAGTAAATGATATATCTTTTGAGATGTTTGCAATGTTTTTGGCAGGTGTTACTTGCTGGCTAATTTACGGAATCCTGATTAAATCGCCTCCCGTGATAATTGCAAACTTTGCAAGCATTCTTATGAATGGAACTATAATCGGCTATAAACTTAAATACAGATAATAAATACAAAATTAAGTATTATGCATATGTGTATAATACTTAATAATTGAGTAAAATTATAAAAAATTATGTGGCATTTTCCCCATGACTATATTTTAATAGACATAAATATAATCACGAGGATAAACATATAATTTGTTTAAAAAGTTTTTAATATTAATAATCTTTTTTATAATTGGTTTTTCTTGTATCGGCAGCTCTTCTGCTAAAGAAAAAACAAAAGCCAATGATAATAGCCCACAGCCTTTAAAAGGAAGTGCGGTTATTAATATAACCAGTGATTTTATGGATTATTATCAGGAAAAAGACCAAATTATAGCAACAGGAAACGTAAGAATTAATGTTGAAGCCCAGAGTACAACACTTGAGGCTGATAAAGTTATTTATGACAGAGAAAACGACTTACTTATAGCCGAAAAAAACGTTAAAATAATTAACAGAAAAAATGTAATTAACGGCGATTTTGCAAGGGTAGATCTTACACAGGATTCTGTGCTTATTGACCATCCTAATACAGTAATAAGTCAAATAAAAATTGATTCAAAAACAGCAAAGATTTATCCCAAAAAAGGAGATGAAAGTAAAAAAGATATAGATGTTTCTAAAGGTAAAGCTACTTTTAGTGATAAAAGCCTGAGTTATGTTCTTTCTACTTCAGGAACAAAGTACATAACCGATCCCAGTATTGTTTCAAAACCGATAGATAAAAATTCCGAATCAGGATTTAAAAACAAATATGTTATTCATTCTAAAAAAGTTATTGTTAATAGAGACAAAGATGTAGATATAATAACTTTATTGAATTCTACTGTAACAATTAATAAATATAAATTAGCTGAAATTCCATCTTTAACTTTGACAACTAATAAAGATACAAATCAGGTAGAAACCAATTTTCCTGAAATAGGACGGAAACCTGAATTAGGCGGATATGCAGGTTGGGGACCTTTGTTTAATTTGCCGAACGGAAAAACACTTAAAGTTGTTCCTCTTATGACGTATGGAGGCGGAGTTGGTGTAGGAGCATTATCAAGATTTACTTCCGATACAAACAGAACAGAAGTGGCGTATTCTACCTTGAGGAAAAAATTTGTCGTAGAAGGCGAACAGATACTTCCTTTTAGCCGTGACACAAAAATTCAATACGGAAAAAATTCTTATATAGAAAATGGCTTTTTTGGAAGACAATTACCCGAATTTATTATTGAAGCTGTTGACAACAGAAAACTTGCCTCTGCTAATAACTTTGATTTTGATTTAAGATCAAGTGCAGCTTTTATACAGACTGACCATCGCTGGAGTACAGGAAGATATCAGGTACAGGGAAATTTATATAATAATGCCCCTCTTTATAAACTTGGAAAATATGTTGATCTCGGAGCCTCTTCCCAAGTTGGTATAGCTGTGTATGGAACAGGCGACACTTATGGAGTATTAAGAGCCGGCCCTACTCTGACTGCAAATAAAGGACCATTATACGCCTGGTTAGCGTATTATCAGGGTGGGATTTATGGAGAAACGCCAATATTAGCTG
>MFRJ01000066.1:0-3044 GCA_001784535.1 Candidatus Melainabacteria bacterium GWA2_34_9 | reverse complement strand
GAACCAGATATAAAATCAACAAATTTACTACTGTAGGCTACGAGGCAAGTTTAAACCTGTCAAAAGATAATTATGACAAAAAGCTTCTTGCGGAAAATCAAATATTTTGCTGGTTTGGTCCTGATGATATTAAATTTAGAATAGGTTATGATACAAGAAGAAGTCTGCCAACTTTTGATTTAAATATGTTGTTGGGATCAGACAGGTCTACTCTTGAATTTGATAAATTAAAAGTTACAGAAAATTAACAGCGGTCATTTATTTGACTACCTAAGCAATTTTTTTTGTATTAAAATCTAAAAAATAAATTAAATGAATCATGAGAGAGGAATTATATAATTATGAGTTTAAGGGATTGGTTTGAAAATAGAAGGAATAAGCAGTTAAATGCCGACCTTGTAGAATCAAAAATATCCGGAGATGATTTATTAAAACTCTGGGAAAAATGTTATAACTGTAATACAAGCATTCCTCAAAAGGAATTAGAGCAAAATATGCATGTATGTCCTAAATGTGATTATCATTTCAGGATAGGAGCAAGAGAACGCATAGCACAATTGCTGGATGAAGATTCCTTTGAAGAAATAAACAGCAATATGCTTCCTTCTGATCCACTGGATTTTGTAGATACAATGCGTTATAAAACAAGACAGATAGATGCTCGGAAAAAAACAAATCTTAACGAAGCTGTTGTAACGGGTATAGGAAAAATTTCCAATTGGGAAGTTGCCGTTGCTGTGATGGATTTTGCTTATATGGGCGGAAGTATGGGAAGTGTTGTCGGAGAAAAAATTACACGTCTTATAGAAGAAGGTATAAAAAGAAAAATCCCGATTATAGCTGTAACATCTTCCGGCGGTGCAAGAATGCAGGAGAGTTGTCTTAGTCTTATGCAAATGGCAAAGACAAGCTGCGCTGTCGCAAGGGCTAATGAACAAAAAATTCTTTATATTACAGTTCTTACAGAGCCTACTTTTGGCGGCGTTACTGCAAGTTTTGGAACACTGGGAGATATAATAATTGCAGAACAGGGAGCAAGAATTGGTTTTGCAGGCAGAAGAGTTATTGAACAAACAATAAGACAAAAACTTCCGCCTGATTTCCAAACAGCAGAGTATTTGCTTAAATATGGACACGTTGATATGGTTTTTCATAGAAGCGGACTTAAAAACACACTGGAAAAATTAATAAGAATACACTCTAAAGTAAAACAAACAGCTAATATATAAAAAATAAGGGCTAAACAAATAATGAACAAACAATTTACCCCATTAGAATTTGAAAAATCAATATATCAGATAGAAGATAAAATAGAAGAACTTAAGAAATTAAGCTCTGAAACAGGTATAAACCTTGATGATCAAGTAAAGTTACTTACAAATCAGGCGTTTGAGTTTAAAAAGCAGCTTTATTCCAGTCTTACTCCTTCTCAAAAGCTTCAGATTGCCAGACACGCCAAGCGTCCGACTTTTCTTGATTATGTTTCTTTAATCACCACTGACTGGATGGAACTTCATGGTGATAGAGCAGGAACTGACGACAGAGCAATTATTGGCGGTGTTGCGCAGATTGACGGCAAATCTGTTATGCTTATCGGCACACAAAAAGGCAGAACAACCAAAGAAAATATTGAATACAACTTTGGAATGCCTCAGCCGGAAGGATACCGCAAAGCATTAAGACTTTTTTATCATGCAGATAGATTTAATTTGCCTATTATAACTCTTATTGATACCCCTGGTGCTTATCCCGGAATTAAAGCAGAGCAAACAGGTCAGGGAACTGCCATTGCTGTAAATTTAAGAGAAATGGCAAAACTTGAAACCCCGATTGTTACCGTAATTTTAGGTGAAGGATGCTCAGGCGGTGCACTTGGTTTAGCTGTTTCTAACAGGGTTTATATGTTTGAACATTCACTTTACACTGTAATTTCTCCTGAAGGATGTGCTTCTATTTTGTGGAGAAGTGCTGATATGGCAAATACAGCAGCAGAAAGTCTTAAAATAACTTCTGATGATCTTTTACAAATGGAAATAATTGACGGAATCATAAAAGAGCCTCTTGGTGGAGCTCACTATGACTGGGATTTTGCTGCAACGGAATTAAAAAATACAGTGCTTGAAAGTATTGACCAAATGTCCGGCATGTCGGGTACTGCAATTAAAAGTGACAGGCATGAAAAATTCCGTAGAATGGGCGTATTTGTTGAATGAGCAAATCTACAGAACTAACTGTTAAAGTAAATCCTATTTGGGTAGAGTATGTTTCTGACGTTTTAATCGAAAAAATAGGATGCAGTGGCGTTGTAACAGATGAAAAAATCTACAAAGACGAAGTTGTAATTAAAGATAACAGCGGTATTGTTAAAGGTTACAAGGCTTTTGTTGAAGGCATTCCTTTAAATACTCAAGAAATCCAGAATATTTTATTTCAGGAAAGACAAAAACTTGTTTCTTCAGGAATTGTAGAAGCAAATCTTGGCGAATGGACCCTTTCTTCGATAGAAATTTCTGATGATGAATGGGCTCACAGCTGGAAAAAATACTGGCATCCTCAAAAAATTTCAGAAAAAGTAGTAATCTGCCCAAGTTGGGAAGATTATAATGCTGGTGATGATGAAATTATTATAAGTTTGGATCCGGGAAGTGCTTTTGGGACAGGAACTCATCCTACAACAAGACTTTGCGTACAGGCTTTAGAAAAAGTAATCCCTGATTATACTTCGTTTAAAATTGCGGACATTGGCACAGGATCAGGAATTCTTGCTGTTGCAGGGATTAAACTCGGTGCTGATTTTGCTGTAGGCGTTGATAATGATGCTTCTGTGATTTCTGTAGCGGTGGAAAACGCTGAAAAAAATAATGTGGCAGGCAAATGCAAATTTTATACAGGCATTGCATCGGATGTAAAAGGCGAATACGAAATAGTCGTGGCAAATATTCTTGCGCATGTGCTTATTGAAGCCATGCCGGAGCTTGTGCCTTTAGTTATGCAAGGCGGAAAATTGATTTTGAGTGGGATAATTCTGGAAAAATCACAGGATG
>MFRJ01000065.1:11792-13961 GCA_001784535.1 Candidatus Melainabacteria bacterium GWA2_34_9 | reverse complement strand
TCCGATTGACTATTGCTATGGAAATGAAGGCGGGAAACCTAAAACAGAAATAACTATAGCCCAGTCAAGATATTTAAAACAGGCACTTTCAACTGCTTCTCAATATCACAGGGTAATAATTTTTACTGATGCGGAAGAAGGAAAAGAACAGGAAAGCAAAGCGTCGGCTTTATGGCAAAATTATCAAGGAGAGTTGACTCATCCTTATACAGATATGAGTGAAGATGCCAGAGAAAGTTGGATTCCAAAGCCTTTAACAACAAAAATCTTTGATTCGGCACCCGCAAATGCTTTATTGAAAACCATAGAAGAGCCTTCAGGAAAGATAACTTTCTTTTTCCTTACAAAAGACAAAGAAGATATGATTGAAACCATTGTTTCCCGCACGCAGGTTATTCCTGTGCTTTCTCAAAATAGGGAAACTCCTGATTTAAGCATACTTGAGAATTTCTTCAAAGTTTTTCCGCCTAAAAATCCTGCGGAAGCTATTGCTTATTCTGAAAGACTTCTGGAAGTAGCGAAGGAAAATTCTTGCACAGAAGAAGATTTGTTGATTATGATGCAGGAATATATGCGTAGATTGCTCAGGGCAAACGCGGAAAACAAAGTTGTCAGCGAAAAAATCATCGGGAATATTCAAAAAATTCAGCAGGCGCAGGATGAAATAGCCAATTATGTAAATACACAGGCAGTTTTCGATTCGCTTATGCTTAGTTTGATAAATTAATAACCTTTCATACTTTATTAACAAATATTAAAAAAATTTTTTATCGGTTAAATCCTTATCAAAAGTGATTTTTTGGATAAAATCATAAATTTTTTCATGTATTCAAACGCAATTTTCATTATTCAGGTTTATTTAATTAATAGAAATTAAAATAAACATGGAGAATTTATGATTAGCCAAATAAAATTTAATACTGAAAAATGCGAACTTAATCAGCAAATTACAAAACAGGCAATCCCTCAGCAACGCCTAAATTTAGTAAATAATTCCATTGCTTTTCAAGGAAAAGATGTATTTTGTAAATCCGCAGTTAAAGAACTTGAAAAACCTGTAAATACGCTTTTAGATATCGTCAAAGGAATTAATTTATCTCAAACAGGAATTGATGAAACAATTAAAGGTTTCTTTAAAATAATTGAAACTAAAATTCCTAAAACTCAAAAAACTATAAAAATAGACGGTAAAAAAGTTAAATTGCCTGACCTTGATAATCCCGAAAAATGCTGGAAATGGTGGACAAAGCATATAGGAGAAACTCCGTTAACTGTCAGTGAAGCAGATAGAGAAAGAGCTAAACCGTTAAAAAAATTATCATCAGGTGTTCGCCAGAAGCTTATTGCAAGCTTATCTCGAAGAGGAAAAATACTTACTGAATACGATAATCCTGAACTTATTAAATACAGATTAGACTTAAATAACAGAAGAATCCTTCTTGATACCAGAGAGGCTAAAGCAACCAAATCAGGACAGGCTGTTATAGAGTCTGTTTCAAATAAAATTTATGGTAATTATGTTAATTCTAAAGAAGGTGTCAAAAAAGAAAAAAAATTAATCGTAATGATCGGACAAAAAGCTTCCGGAAAGACTACTCTTGTTAATCAGGTGCGTAAAGACCATGGCGTTATAGTTGCAGATTCCGATGAAGTCAGAGATATCATCGGCTATCAGGAAACAGAATTGCACGGAAGACTGAAATTTGCCGTAAAACAAAATTTAGAAGATAAAGTTATAAAAGACGGAACAAATTATCTTGCTCAATTCCATGGAACAGGCACCGGCAGCACACTTAAACTTATTAAGAAATTTAAAAAAGCAGGTTATGATATCGAAATTATGAATTTAGAAGTGCCTGAAGCTCAATTAGTAGATAGAATCGCTAAAAGAAAACAATTCTCGGGCAAGAATGCTGATCCGCTTTCAGTTATTTTATGTGATGAAAAAGCGCAGAGAAAACACTTCAAAGAAATAGCCAAAGAAGGAGACGTCCTTAAAGGGAAAGCAAAACGCTTTGACAATGATGTACCGTATGGACAAGCCCCGGTAGAAATTAGTTAAATTCTTAATTTTCTATAGTTTTTTGATACAATATGTTTAACTTATTTTTTAAAATTATAGAAAAAGGTTTTATATGTGGTACACAATAATTTCTGTTCTTGTAATAT
>MFRJ01000065.1:9978-11729 GCA_001784535.1 Candidatus Melainabacteria bacterium GWA2_34_9 | reverse complement strand
GGAGCAATGTGTTATAAAGTTGCTATGCCTCCACTGAGGGCTGAATATATTTGTCCTGCTTGTGGGAATAAAACTTTGTATTCAGATGATTATTTTAACGTTGATATAGTAAATCATATAGCGGAGTTTCGCTCTCTTGTTAAAGGGATAACCGAATTAGATATTAAATTAGATGAATCTCAATTTTGCAAGAAATGTTCGCCTAAAGTCAGCTCGCCTGAATTGTGCTTAATAATAAATTACGACAACAAGACTAAAGTCCATAAAGTTTGTGATGTTTCAGAAGATGATATTAAAATACTTTCGGAGTTTTTAGATGGAAAAAATGTTCATTCAACATCTAATGATGCCCAAAAACCGTTAAAAGATTATTTAAATCGTTTGCAAAAGTTATTGGGCGTCCCTTTAGCAGAAATTAACAATAAAAAGGATTATTAATATGTGGTATGCGATTATTCCTGTTCTTATAATCTGTCTTCTAGTGTTTTTTAAACTTGGAAATCCTTCTGAATCCAAAACTTTTATACAAAAAAATACCTGTACTACTCGGTTAAAAACAACTAAAACTCTTTCAAAAGACGACATAAAATGCAAATTAATAGAACTTTCTAAAAAACCCAAACCTAAAGAGTTAGCTATGGGCGCAATGTGCTACGAAATGGCTGCTCCTCCTGACAGGGCTGAATATATTTGTCCTGCCTGTGGGAATAAAACTTTGTATTCAAATAATTATAAAAACGTAGCTATAGTAAATCATATAGCAGATTATCGCACTATTATTAAAAACATAAAAAATTTGGATATTAAATTGGATGAATCTCAATTTTGCAGAAAATGTTCTCCTATAGCCAGTTCGCCGGAATTGTGCTTAGTAATAAATTATGACAATAAGACTAAAATTCATAAAGTATGCGATGTTACAGAAGATGATCTCAAAATACTTTCAGAATTTTTAAGCAAAAAAAATGTTCATAAAGGTTTTAATGACTCAGAGGAACCTTTAAAAGAGCATTTAAACCGTCTACAAGAGTTACTGGGAGTGCCTTTATCCAATGGAAACTAATAATATATCCCGGTTAGCTCCTTCTTTTCTTCCTGCAACAGCTGTTTTGGAAATGACCTATAAATGCAACCATAAATGCCTTTTTTGTTCCTGTCCGTGGGAAGCAAAAAATAACAATTTCAAGAAAAAAAATGAACTAAGTCTTGATGATTGGAAAAATTGTATTAAACTTTTTGCTGAAAACGGAATTTGTAATATTGCTTTTACAGGCGGAGAGCCTCTTCTTAATAAAAATATCAGGGAAATAATTAAATTTGCTGCATCCTGCAAGTCAGACCATATAGAAACTGTTGAAGGAGTTTTGGTTTCAGAGAAAAAGCCTCCTAATTTATACCTGATTTCAAACGGGTTACTTGTTGATGATGAAATTATCGATCTTTGCAGTGAATATAATGTGCATTTAAGTATGAGTTTGCCTGGATTAAGCACATTTAAGCATCATACCAGAGCAGGAAATCCTTCAAAAATTCTTGAAAATTTTTCCAAAGCAGAGAAAAAAGAAGTTTCTACAACTGTAAATATAACTGTAACTAAGAAAAATCTGTTTGAGCTATATCAAACCATATCAGAAGCTTTAATAGCCGGTGCCGATTCACTTTTAATGAATAGATTTTTGCCCGGAGGTAGAGGAATTAAATATGCTAAAGAACTCTTGCTTTCAAAAGAAGAAATTAATGAAATGCTTGAT